>DATEAO010000234.1:0-2603 GCA_035288345.1 Candidatus Methylomirabilota bacterium
AGGCCCGTTGTGCTAGGCGCCGCTCCGTGGTACTCCTGCGCACCCATGTCTCCAAGGTGTTCCGTTCGTCCTCGCTCAACCCTATAAACGTTGCTACTCCCATGGCGGGAGTTTATTACATAACGTTCTTTATTGATTGTAGGTACTAGGGTAGTATAACGACGAGCTACAGGAGCCCTTGGAGCACACTCGCCGCGTCACTGTTGACTATGTCTTAGGGACTGGAACTCCGGCCAGCTCCTGAGAGATGAGACCGTAGAGATGGTTTCTACGAGAGACAGGGGAGCCGTGGTCCACGGGCAAGACTCGCTAGCGGGCTACAAGGGGCGATGAGGAGGGACGTCCATGGGAGAGGTATTCAAGTCGTGGCAGATCCGCATGCCTTGGACCGAGTTCGATCCCACGAACACCAAGTCCATCAGCGGCAGCAATGGGGTTTATGAGGTGGCGGATGAACAAGGCGGAGTCATCTACGTCGGGTATGCGGGAGGAAAGGACCTGTTTGGGATACGGGGCAAGATCATGCAGCACTTCTCGTCGGACGAGCCGAACCCGGTGATTCGCGCCCGGGCTCGGCGCTATCACTATGAAGTCACGAGCATGTGGTTGAGTCGCTGGGTTGAGATACTCGGGCGTCACCGAGAAGATCTCGGAGGCCGGCTGCCCGAAGGCAACGAGACCAGCGACGAACCCATTCCGAGGCTGCCGAAGTTCACCGGAGCACTGTGGTACGAATGGAACCGCCGTGGCACTCCGGCGGAACGGGAGAGACGCGCTGGCAGCGGTTCTGCGTAACTGTTAAAGGCCATCCACGCCATAACGCAACGTCGGAGCAAACCGCGTTCCGAGCAGGTTCGGAACGCGTCTCACATTGGTGCCTATGTGAATAAGGCGACCACAAATGAGCTGCCTGCGAGACAAGCCTATCGGTTCTGAAAGGTAGGACGGCGCTTTTCGGCGAAGGCCGTGGGGCCTTCAATACTGTCCTGCATACTCGCTAGATTTTGCTCTAAGGCTCGAGCATAGGCTCGACCCACCTCCGGCGACATATAATATCCTCTGTAGAGGATTTCCTTAAAGTTACGGACGGCGCGGGGCGCGAGGTAGAGCACCCGCTCCGCCCATTCCAGAGCTTCGTCCATGAGCCGCTCTTTGGGCACAACCCGGTTGACCCACCCCATCTCGTAAGCTCGTTGGGCAGTAATACGCTGGTCGCCCCAGATGACCAACTCCAGAGCGTGCTGAAGAGGAAGCTGGCGGGTGAGGTCGTGGATCCAGCCCGCGCCCATGTTCCAGCGAGCCTCCGCGATGCCGAATTCCGCGTGCTCAGCGGCGATACGGATGTCGCACTGCTGGGCCAGGCGCCAGCCGCCGGCGATGCAGAAGCCGTTGATGGCGGCGATGGTGGGCTTCCACAGGTTGAGGTTTTCGCTCAGGGGGTAGTCCCAGGAGGACTGCTGGCGTGGCGGCTGAGGTTGGCGGAGACCCTGGCGGATTTCCGAGGTCTCTCTGAGGTCGTTGCCAACACAGAAGGACCGATCGCCTGAGCCTGTCAAGATAGCAACCCAGGCGTTGTCGTCCGCCGCGAAGCGCTCCCAGCCATCGTAGATGGCCTCTCGCAGACCACCTCCCAGAGCATTCAGGCGCTCGGGTCTGTTCATCGTCATGATGACAATCCGACCATTCTCACGCGTTTCGTATTTGAAAACTGGTTCCTCCGCCACGGCTGCGCTCCTTCCTGCGTCAAGCCTCTACCATGCTTGGTCCGCCTGGCAACTCTGTAGATGCCTCAATACAAGACTGCTTGCCGATGCCGTCCACACTATACTACCGTAACGCTCGACCTACAACAGGCAGCGGTTCGGCCTCCCGCTTACGCGCATTTTGCAGAGTCTTCATTGCCTAGGGTTGATCTGAGATACGTTTACACAGATCGCTCGACCAGCCCATCGAGTCTCAGATCAGAGCGCCATACGGGCTGTTTATGGCGTGCCCCCGCTGAGTCGTATGAAAGCTTCAAAGCCTTCATACGACTCAGACCAGAGACATCATTCGTCATCACGCCTTAGCGTTGGGGACGTTCATATCAAGCGGTCACTACCATTCAAGCGGTCACTACCATGATTCCTGCGGGAAGCACTAGACCTCGTGGCCGCGCGCTACTTCGAGGGTATCGAGCCGCTGCTCTATGAGCAGAAGCAGGGATTGGCCTCCCGGACCGACTTCTGGCGGGTGCTGGTGAAGCTTTTCAACGACCTGGTGGTCTAGGAGCGCCGGCGCACTGGAGGAGACGCTCCCCCGGCGGAACTGCTGGAACCTGCCAAAGGGGAGAAATCGGGCCGAGCGATGGCCAAAGTTCGGGCCGTGTACGTGGCAGACCTGGCGAAGGCGGATGTGTTTCGCACGCTGGGTGAGCCCAGCGCGAAGGCTGAGGTGATGGAGTGGCACCTCAAGGAAGAGCTCAGCGAGCCGACAGCATAAGCTAGCCGACCAAGGAGATGGTGGCTTTGGAAGAGCAGGAGAACAGGCTAGCTCTCACGGAGCTCCACCCGCACTAGCAGGCTGCGGAAATAGCCCCGCTTAGTCCCAAACTAGGTCGATTT
>DATEAO010000235.1:0-8872 GCA_035288345.1 Candidatus Methylomirabilota bacterium
GGGGGGGGAGGCTGGAGACGCTGAGCGAACTGTTCCAGAGATCCTCATGAAATAAAGGCGGTCCACTGTTTGTCTCTGTCGAGACCCGGGGGCGGGAAGCCCCCGGGTTTTTCGTCTCAAGTGACGTGAAGTCATTTCACCGTCGGCGAGGCTCTTAACAGGGTGCTGAAAAACCCCTCCTCACATCAGGCTGCTCAAAAAGGTCCAGATGCAAGGCGGCGAGGAAGCGAGGAGTGAGGCGTACTTGGATGTACGTTGCAACGACGAGCGACGAAGCCAACGCCGCAGATGGGCCTTTTTCAGCAGCCTGTTAGGCCTGAAGCGCCGATCGGTACACTTCGATCGGCTGAAGCCCCACTAATGACCGTTCCCGAGGCTCCCCGTTATCCGTGATAATAATGATAGTGGGGATTGCCCGGACGCCGTGGTGGCGCGCGGCAAGCTCGACATCCTGGAGGACGAGCGCCCGGGCGTGACCGCTCTCCAGATCGACGCGGTATTGGTCCATTTCACACCCAGCCTCCTCGGCGATTCGAGCGACATGCTGGGGCTCCCCGATGTTGATCCCGCGCGTGAAGAACGCTTCGTAGAGTCTTAGATGGAGCCGCTCGAACAGCTCCTCACCCTGGAGCGCCGCACACTTTGTTGCCTCAAGGCTCGGCAGACTCCAGGTCGGGTATTCCTCCTTTGACCAGGGCTCGTAGAGAATCCCATCAGCGGCAGTCAACGCCTGAATTCGCTTCCAAGCCGCTTCCCGATACGTGCCGTGAAAGCGCACGGTCGGGTCCGGCACCGGCCGGAGCGGGAAGCTCCGCCACTCGATTCTTAATTGATGACCAAGTTCTTCTCTCAGCTTCCGGAGGCGCACGGCCGCCGGGTAGCACCAAGGTCAGAGGTAATCGGAATATTCGATGATGGTCATGGTCTCGATTTGCGAACCCTCTGCGAATGGACTCACGCGTATTCTAGCCCGATCCGAAAGAAAAACCCAGACCGGTGAATGGCTCCAGCTGCGAGTATATGTCGGATCGGGTCTCTCTCATTGGAAGAAGGGGGATCAATCGAACGTCCCGGGACGGGCCGGAGAATCTCATTGCTCGGGGCAGTGATCTGTATTACATAAGTGTGGGATCAGGTGGCGGTTGACCCGCAATCCGAGAGCTGAGATCCGAAATCCAACATGGGGCTGGAGCCGAGGGAAAAACGGGAGATCAGAGAGCATGTCTGGAGCCGATTGAGGTGCTCCGGGGTCGCGAGGTTTCCTGGCGCCAAGGGCCGCATCCCAAACTTTGTTGGCGCTGAGCGAGCGGCCAAGACCTTAGGATCCCTGCCAATCTGGAAGCGCGCCCGGGTGCTGAAGGTGAACCCGGACGCCCCACAGCTTCCAGTGCGACGGCTTGCGCTTCGCGAGGGCAAGACCGTGTATATGGCCGTGCCGCGGCTAAGGAGCCTGGAGTGCTTCATCGAGCTTGATCCGGTCCGTCTTGGAGAAGATCTCGCAAAGTCTGCCTCGATTGTTGGAGCCTGGCGATATGGACGGCTTGTCCAGATTCATGAAGTACAGCCGATTGACCTCGTGATCATCGGCGCTGTCGCCGTGAACACTCGGGGAGCGCGCGTCGGCAAGGGTGGGGGGTACGCCGACCTCGAGTACGCGCTGCTTCGCGAGGCCGGAAAAGTCAGCGCGCGCACTCCTGTGGTGACCACCGTACACGCTCTCCAGGTGGTCCCGCACGACTTGGAGATGTGCGAGCACGACATTGCGCTCGACTGGATCGTCGAGCCAGACGCCGCGCTGCGCTGCGGCCAGGAGTATCCGAAGCCGAATGGAATCCACTGGGAGATCCTTTCGGCTGAAAAGATTGAGACGATTCCGGTGCTGGCTGCTCTCCACCATTCGATATTACTCTAGCGAAACTAGACTCGCGTGGACGCTTCACCCGAGATCGTCAAGCACCTCCTGCCGTCAGTGGCCAATCTCTACGCTCAGGTCCCGGCCAAGCATCCCTCTGCCGCCATTCTCGGCCGTGAGCGAATGGGGACCGGAACGATTGTTGATCCTGAAGGGCTGATTCTCACGGTCAACTACGTTGTGATGGGAAGTGAGACGATCTGGGTGACGCTCACGCGGGGACGCCGCCTCAAGGCTGAGCTCGTGGCCCAAGACTTTGATATCGGTCTTGCGTTGGTAAGGGTCAAGCGTCAGGATCTGCCTGCGATTGAAATAGGCTCCTCTACGGAGGTAGAGGTGGGACAGGAGATCTTTGTGTTGGCCAGCACGAGCGGGGAAGAGCGGCGAGTTTCTGGCGGGCTCGTCACGTATGTCGGAGAGTTCGACGCGTACTGGGAATATTCCCTCGAGCGCGCCCTGATCGTGAGCGCGGCGAACCCGGGGTTTGGTGGCGGGCCGCTATTGACCTTGACTGGCCGGATGATCGGGGTGACGTCTTTGAACTTGAATGAGCTGGCGCGCTACGCGCTCGCGATCCCAATTGAACGTTACTGCGAGCACTATGAGGAGTGGTTGCGCTTCGGCGCGATCGTACATCGACCCCGTCGAGCTTGGCTTGGGCTGTTCGCCCATCCGGTGGAGGAAGGCGTGGTCATTGCCGGGCTGGTCCCGAGTGGGCCGGCGGAGCGGTCCGGACTTCAGGAAGGAGATCTCATTGTGACCGTCAACGCCGAAGAGATCGCCACGCGCAAGGCGTTCTATGCAGCGCTCTGGCGCCACGGACCGGGTGAACGCCTCGTGATCGAGGTGATGCGTGACGGGAGCCTCAAGCGGTTTGAAGCCGTGTCGGGCGATCGAGCGGAGTTTTACCGTCAAGGCGCGACGATCGACCGGTGATTTTGCTTGGGGGGCGAGCCCATCGATGAAGCCGTCAGCACTCAGCCGTCAGCAGTCAGCCCCTGCATGTGAGTTCGTTGGAATCTGATCCGCGCTGATAACTGAAAGCTTACAGCTGATCGCTGACGGCTCGGGAGTGAGAGATGAAGGGTGGAATTGTGGTGCGCGTTGGCCTTCTCCTCACGGTGTGGGGTGCAGTCGCTCAGCCGTTACCGGGGCATTGGGTCAGGAAAGCGTCGATGCCGACTCCACGCACCGAGGTCGCGGTGGCTGAGCTTTCCGGGAAGATCTATGTGGTCGGCGGGTTCGGCGGGGACGGGCGGGTTGTCGAGGCATATGATCCTCGCGCGGATCGGTGGGAGACCAAAGCCCCGCTTCCCACCCCACTCCACCACACGAGTCTCGTGGCTCTCGGCGGGAAGTTGTATGTGATCGGAGGGTATTCGACGGGATGGCAGCCAATGAGCGCGACGTACGAGTATGCCCCCGCGCTTGACCGATGGCGGTCGAGAGCGCCCATGCCAACTCCAAGGGGCGCGCACGCATCGGAAGTGATTGAGGGCTCGATCTTCGCGGTCGGTGGGGTGTCCAATGACGGGCGACGAAACTCAGGCGCCAATGAGATCTTCGATCCCGGCCGAGACCGTTGGCGCCGCGCGCGCGAACTCCCCACCCCGCGGGATCATCTCGCCGTGGTGGTCTGGTCGCGTCGCCTGCACGCCGTTGGGGGAAGGCTCGGGGGGAACTATTCCAGGAATCTCGGGATCCACGAGGCGTACGATCCTGACGCTGACCAGTGGCACCAGCTCCCGCCGCTTCCGACGCCTCGCTCCGGTCTGGCTGGAGCGCTGCTCGGCGAGCGCATGTTTATTTTCGGCGGAGAAGCCCCAGAAGGAACGTTCAACCAGGTCGAGAGCTACGACCCGCGTACGAATCGCTGGTCCGCGTACGCGCCGATGCCAACGTCCCGTCATGGCTTGGGGGCGGCCGCGTTCAACGGAGCGATCTATGTGATCGGCGGTGGCCCTCAGCCCGGCGGCTCATTCAGTCAAGCCAACGAAGCGTTCTCTCCCTGATGCGGACGCTGAGGCTTCTCCGGCTTGCGCTCCAGGGCTTTCAACGTCATGAGGCGTTTTTCCTCGCTGCCGGGCTCTCGTTTTACTTCATGATCTGCCTCATCCCGCTTCTCTTTTTGACCGTGTCTCTGGCGGGATTCATCTTGTCGACGGAAGCGGCGTCTCGCTACGTCATCGGGCTCTTGGCCCAGTACCTCCCGGTCTATAAGAAAGAGATCGCCAACTTCCTCGCTCAGTTGATTGCTGCTCGTCGCGTCTCCGGCGTTCTCGGGACTTTGATTCTGGTGATCTTCTCCACGCAGGTGTTTGCGTCGGTCAGACTTGTTCTGAATCAGATCCTAGAAGTCAAGGGGCGGAGCTTCTGGCGAGGCATGCTCTTTGACTGCCTCATGATTCTCCTGATCGCCGCGTGCTTCTTCGCTACCATCGGGATGACGACACTCTATGGGTGGTTTCAGAGGGAGATGCGTCCGCTGGGCCTCCCCGTCTGGTTATGGGACTGGAGCTGGATCGCGCTCACGTTTTTCTTTTCAGCAGGGATGTTCTTCCTGGTTTATCGGTTCGTCCCTAACCGCTGGGTCTCCAACTACGCCGCGCTTACGGGAGCGCTTGTGGCGAGCCTGCTCTGGGAAATCGCCAAGCAGCTCTTCCGTCTTTACATCCAAGAAGTGGGCGTGTATGACAGGATTTACGGGCCGATGGGAATCCTGATGGCGTTGATCATGTTGATCTACTACTCAGCGCTTGTGTTCGTGTTCGGCGCGGAACTGATTCGCGAGGTGGAAGACGCCTGATTGCGGCGCGGGCATTCGATTGCAGCGCGGGCACCCGGGCTGCGCCCGCCCGCGCCCTCGCAAAGATCAGCGTGGCCCGGGGGAGCCAGCACCCCAACGGCTTGCATCTCTCGAGTCGGTTATAGCATCATACAGGTGACACTGCCGGAGAATGAGAGAACCCACTATGGAATCGACCATTCGTCTCACCGAGCACAGCAGCAGCGGCGGCTGAGCGGCAAAATTGGGTCCTGAGGACCTGGCGCAGGTGCTGCGCCACCTCCCTCCGATCGTGGATCCCAACGTGCTCGTGGGGACCGAGACATCGGATGACGCCGCAGTCTACAAGCTGAGCGACGAGATCGCGCTCGTCCTTACCGTCGACTATTTCACTCCGATCGTGGACGATCCGTACGTGTTCGGTCAGATCGCGGCTGCGAATTCACTCTCCGATGTGTACGCCATGGGCGGGCGCCCGATTGCGATGCTCTCGATCGTCGGTTTTCCGAGAGACAAGCTCCCGCTGTCAGTCCTTGAGGCCATGCTGCGCGGTGGCGCGGACAAGGCCAAAGAGGCCGGCATTCATGTTGTCGGTGGTCACACCATCGATGACCCGGAGCCCAAGTGCGGCTATGCGGTGGTTGGAGTGGTGCACCCCAAGAAAATCTGGAAGAATGTGGGGGCTCAACCAGGAGATCTGCTTATTCTGACGAAACCGCTGGGCACGGGAATCATATCGGCCGCTATCAAGAAGGAGAAAGCGCCCGCGGCGTCCGTTGAGGCCGCGGTCAAAGCGATGTTGACGCTGAATCGAGCTGCGGCTGAAGCGCTCAGCGTGGTCGGCGGCGTCCACGCGGTGACCGATGTGACCGGATTCGGCCTTCTGGGTCATCTCAGAGAGATGACCCAGGGAAGCAAGGTGCATGCGCGCCTCGCGGTTCGAGACGTGCCGTTTCTTCCTGGAGTGTTCGAGCTGGCCCGCCAGGGTCTCGTCCCCGGTGGGACCAAGCGGAATCTCCGGTCGCTGGTTGACGTTGTCAGGTGGGACGCTTCAATCACACGCGAGCAGCAGCTCGCCCTCTCAGACGCCCAGACCTCAGGCGGGCTCTTGGTTGCTATCGTCGCTGATCGCGTTGATCAGGTGCGGGCCGAGCTGACCACCCGAGGAGTCGAGTCGAAAACGATCGGAGTGATCACTGACGAAGCGCCTCTGGGCGGGATCGACGTCCTCCCGTAGCGCTGTCATTGGTGAGAGCAGCAATCTGCATTTCCGCCGTGCCGTGCGTGTCTTGTTTCCCTCGACATGAGTGAGCCTCCTGCTCGTTTTCGCCCAATTGTCAATGCTGTTTTTTGTGATCGAGGGAAGAAACCTTGACAGACTTTACCAGGCTATGATACGAAACCGAGTGGTAGTGTGGCTCTTCAGGTGTTCCCCGGAATCGATGATCCATGACGGGGATGGTTCTTCAGCGGGGTCGGAGGTCCAGTGGCCATTCAGGACGCAGCGTGCCGTGATGGGCGACTGGAACTCGGTCTCCTGAGGGCCTTCTTGCGTGAGACGTTGGAGCGCTAAACTGGGATGGTCTCCCTCACCGCTTGGGAGGCAACGGATCGCTGTCCGATGGCGGTCACCCATGGGCACTTTGTGCATTGCGGTGACGCTCACACCCCGGCAATGAACACACTTCCACGGTCCGTGGTCTTCCCGCATTTCGAACGAATGGCGTGAGACGATACCAAGCTGGAGCGGCTCGATGAACGTCGTCCTTATCGTGGACGATGAAAAATCTCTTCGGCGCCTCCTGAAGGAGGCGCTGACGGAGGAAACGCTCGAAGTCTACACCGCGGCTGATGGGAAAGAGGCGCTGCAGCTTGTTGATGAGCTGAGGCCCGACCTTGTGCTTCTGGACCTGATCCTTCCGGACATGAACGGCATCCAAGTGCTCAAGAAAATTAAGAAAAAGCAGCCGGAAGTGCTCATCATTATTATGACAGCATTTGGGGAGATCCGGTCTGCGGTCGAGGCGATGAAGAACCAGGCGTACGACTACCTGACAAAGCCGTTCGACATCGAGGATTTGAAGCTCACTATTGCGAGAGCCCTGGAGCAGATCAATGTCAGGCGCGAGTACCGCCGGCTGCGCCAGCTCCAGGAAGGTCACTACCGGGTCGACCAGATCGTTGGTGAGTCAGAGGCCACGCGCCAGCTTCGCGCTAAAGTGAAGCAGATCGCTGAGTCTGAGGCGCGCACCGTGCTGATCCTTGGAGAGAGCGGCACCGGCAAAGAGCTTGTGGCGAAGGGGTTGCACTACGAAAGCCCGCGTCGTGATGGCCCATTGATCGAGGTAAATTGCGCCGCCATCACTGAGACACTTTTTGAATCCGAGCTCTTCGGCCACGAAAAAGGGGCGTTTACCGATGCCAAGATGTTGAAAAAGGGACTGATTGAGCTGGCGCACAAGGGGACAGTCTTCCTCGACGAGATCAGCGAGATGTCCCTCGCGACCCAAGCGAAATTTCTTCGGTTTATCCAGGACCGAACCTTCAAGCGCGTGGGAGGAGTCAAGGAGATCGAGGTGGATGTCCGGATCGTTGCCGCATCAAACAAAGATCTCGAGGTGCAGGTGAAAGAAGGATTGTTCCGTCAGGACCTCTTCTATCGGCTCAATGTGATTCCCCTCCGACTCCTGCCCTTGAGAGAGCGGACTGCGGATATCCTGCCGCTCGCGTATCACTTCCTTGAGCAAGCCAATATGTTCTTCCACAAGTCGATCAAGAATATCTCGATCGACGCCGAGAAACTGCTTGACGCATATCACTGGCCGGGTAATGTCCGCGAGCTGAAGAATATGATGGAGCGGATGGTGATCCTCGAGAACTCCGAGACGATCCTCCTGGAGCATCTTCCTCCTGAAGTCACGGCAGCAAGGACACCCAAGGAGCCGAGCCTCTTCTCATCCTTGACGATTCCAAGGCCCCTGGAGCAGGTGGAGCGGAGCTACATCCTCCAGGTGCTTGAGATGGTGAACGGAAACAAGACGAAGGCGGCGGAAATCCTCGGAATTTCCCGCCAGACATTACGGGCCAAGCTGGCTGAAGACTGATCAGTTCCAACCCGTTCCGGCAAGAATCTGTTCGTCGCAGGTATTTTTTTAGATCCATAGAACTTTTCCTCGCTCGCTGAAATAACTGCAAAGCCCTCCGGTAAATTTCTCTCCGTCCGTCCCTAGTCTCCGTTGCAGTGCCATAGCGACTCTTCTTCAATATCAGGCGTTTCCCCTCGTTTGCTCTTCCGGGCTTGTGTGGCATTTGAGTTGCAGCCCTTTCAGTACGCTTCACGATACACGACGCGCAATGGCAACCGTTCTCCAGCAGCTCGGATCAAGAGATCCTAACGCTCGACGCGAAGCGGTGCGTGAGCTTGGAAAGGCGAGAACTCCAGACGCGGAGCGCGCCCTCGTCGAATGCCTTCGTGATCCAAGTCGCGGCGTTCGGGAAGCAGCGGGCGAGGCGCTGGCTGAGATCGGCACCACCATCGCGGCTCAGGCGCTCATCCCGTTCCTCCACTCAGACTCACCGGCCCTTCGAAACGGCGCGATAGAAATCCTGGTCCGTCTCCACTCGAAAGCCTTTCCCTACGTCGTCGAGCTGATCAAGGATCCCGATCCAGACGTTCGCAAGTTTGCCGCCGACATTCTCGGCGCCATGAAAAGCTCCGAAGGGGTGCCCGTGCTAATCCGCCTGCTTGGCGACCCGGACCCGAACGTGCAGCAAGCCGCGGTGGAGGCGCTCGGCGCGATCGGGGATCGGGTGGCGGTGCCACACGTTCTGAACCTCCTGACGACCCCTGGACCGCACTGGTATCACTGCATCGAAGCCCTGGGGCGCATCGGCGATCCGACGGCTGTTCCGGTACTCCTCACCTGCCTGGAGTCCGCTGATCCTGTGAGCGCGGTGGGAATTCTTGACGCGGTGGGGCACCTCGGTGACCGGCGAGCGTTTGAGAAGCTGCTGCTCCTCACCCAGCAGGCGGGCCCGCCGGTTGCCGATGGACCGAACCGCCTGAAGGCTGCGGCGCTCTTCCGCGCGGCGCTCAGACTTGGCTCACACCTCGGCCTGCCCGCTCCAACGCTTCCATCCTCGATGATTCTCCCGAGCGTTGACGCGGCGCTCAC
>DATEAO010000236.1:0-5151 GCA_035288345.1 Candidatus Methylomirabilota bacterium
GTCACCTCAAAGAAGAACACCAGCAGTACAAACAAGAACTCGCCGCGCTCCAGCGCCGTCCGTTCCTCTCCGCTGATCAGCAGTGGAGGGAGAGCGAGCTGAAGAAGCTCAAGCTCATGGCAAAGGACCGGATGGAGGCGATTATCCGAGAGGCCCGCGCGCCTCAAAAATCCGCCCAGGCAACCGCCTGAGCGGACCCGGCGGTCCCCCGTGAGGTGCGTCGGGGCAGAGTCCCTGCCCACCGCTCACACCTTACCTCCTGCCCTGCGCCAGACTGCTTAAGGAACCACAGTGGCCGAGCGATCACAAAAGCCTTCACGCACTGCCGGCTTCCATGGGCTCACCCACCTTGACCTCGCGGGCCGCGCCAAGATGGTGGATGTCTCGGCGAAGTCAGAAACCGCCAGGGAGGCAGTGGCCCGCGCCACGCTGGTGATGCAGCCTGAGACACTTCAGGCGATCAAGGCCGGGCAGGTTGGGAAGGGTGATGTCCTTGGCGTCGCGCGGGTCGCGGGCATCATGGCTGCAAAGCGGACCGCTGAGCTGATTCCTCTCTGCCACCCGCTTCGAATCACGAAGGTCGATATCAGCTTTGAGCTGCTCGACGCCCGCTCAGCGATCGAGATCGAGTCGCATGTCCACGCGGTGGACAAGACAGGTGTGGAGATGGAAGCGTTGACAGCCGCAGCGGTCGCGGGGCTTACCATCTATGACATGGCGAAGGCAATCGACAAAGGAATGATGCTCACCGACCTCAGGCTGATCGAAAAATCCGGGGGCAAGTCCGGCCATTGGGTCAGGCAAGAGCCCAAAACCTCGCGCCCAGGGGCAGCAGTTGCGCGGGGCCAAATGACGAGCCAGACAAGGCCCGAGGGAGGAGCCGCCCGGAGGCGTACGCGGTTGTACGTTGAGGATTGGCGACGACCGAGAACGCAGTATGGCGAAGTGAGTTGGCCTCGCGCTTGATGAAGACGGCGCTGATCTACTCCGACGCCCACGAGCGATTCGATTACGGGCCGGAACACCCGCTTCGAATGGAGCGGCTCGGCCTGACTTGGCGCCTGATGGACGCCTACGGGCTCACCTCAGGAACGAAAGTCCTCTCCCCGGAACCGGCCAGCGAGGCAGCCATCCTTCGGTATCACACGCGTGAGTACGTGGAGATGCTCAAAGCGGTGAGCGCCGGTCAGCCCATAAGCGACGCGTTTCGCTACGGCCTGGGCCCGGGAGATAATCCCATCTTTCCCGGCTGCTGGGAGGTGGCGCGGCTGGCGGCTGGCGGCTCCCTGCTCTCGGCCAAGCTCGTGGCTGACGGCGAGGTGGACCGCGCGTTTCACTTCGCCGGTGGGCTCCACCACGCGCTCCCGAGCTGCGCGTCCGGCTTCTGCTATGTGAACGATGCGGTGCTGGCTATCTACCTGCTGATTGACTCCGGTTACCGGGTAGCGTACGTGGACATCGACGCGCATCACGGCGATGGGGTGCAGCACGCGTTCTACCGCGACCGACGTGTGCTGACGATCTCCAGTCATGAGCGGGGGGACCGTCTCTTCCCCGGAACGGGCTTCGCCGACGAGATCGGGGAGGGAGAGGGACGCGGCTACGCTGTCAACCTTCCTCTTCAACCGTTCACGGATGATGAGGTCTATCTGCCGGCGTTCGAGGCCGTGGTCCCTCCGCTCCTTTCGGCCTTCAAGCCCGATGTGGTGGTGGCCCAGCTCGGGATCGACAGTCACCGCACCGACCCGTTGACCCATCTCGCGCTCACGGTGCAGGGATTCACGCACGCCGTGCGCCGCATTGTTGAGTGCGCGCCAAAACTCGTGGCCCTGGGCGGTGGCGGCTATGATCTCCCGAACGTGGCCAGGGCCTGGACTGTTGCCTGGGCTGTGATGAACGGCATCGAGCTTCCGCCCGATCTGCCAGCCTCGTTCGAGGCTGACGCTCGAAACTATCGGTTCCCTCATCGCTCGCTCTGGGATCTGCCCGACCCGTGCCCGGCTGAAGTGAGAAAGCGGGCAGAAGAGTATGCCCGCCGTCAGGTCGAAGCGATCCGCGCCACCATCTTTCCGATCCATGGCCTCGGAACGTGAACAGTGAAGTGTGAAGCGTGAAGTGTTAGGTAAAATGCTTTCGAAACCAGCATCCGCCGTTATTCTGGATGCTGATAGCTGAACGCCGACAGCTAACAATGAAAGGGTTGCTTATTACCTTCGAGGGTGTTGAAGGGTCAGGCAAGAGCTCTCAGTGTCGCCAGCTCGCGCAATGGTTGCGCCGGGAAGGACATCAAGTCCGCGAAACGAGCGAGCCTGACGGCACCAAACTTGGAGAGATGATTCGATCGCTTTTTGAGCAGCCAGATCGCACACCGCTCGCCGAGCTGTTTCTCTTTTTGGCCGCCCGGCAGCAGCATGTCGCAGAGGTCATCAAGCCTGCGGTCGAGGCGGGCGAGATCGTGGTCTCCGATAGTTATACTGACGCCACGGTCGCCTATCAGGGCTACGGGCGGGGGCTTGATCTCAAGATGATCCGCGAGCTGAATGCGCTGGCCACCGGAGGCATTCAGGCCGATCTGACGTTCCTGCTCGATCTCGATCCCGTGGCGGGGCTCGAGCGGATCAGGGGCCGGCGACTCGACCACTTCGAGAAGCTTGGTCTTTCGTTCCATCAGCGCGTCCGCGACGGTTATCTTGAGATCGCCAGAGCGGAGAAGCAGCGATTCATCGTGATCGACGGCGCTCTTCCTGAAGCTCGGATCCATGAGGAGATTCGTCACGCGGTCGCGGATCGTCTCGCGCGGGGGCGGGCGTGATGTTTGACGGGATTGTCGGACAGGAGCAGGCGGTCGAGTTCCTCCGCCGGGCGGTGACGAGCGGTCGGATCGCGCACGCCTACGCGTTTGTCGGGCCTTCGGGGGTTGGACGCAAGCTCACCGCGCTTGCGTTGGGCCAGTGGCTCCTCTGCTCCGCTCATTCTCCCCTCACCCAACCCCTGTCCCCTCAGGGAGAGGGCGCATGTGGTCAATGCCCCGCGTGCAAAAAAGTCGAGCGCCTGGTCCATCCGGATCTCCACCTCATCTCGCCCGATGGCCAGACTATCAAGATCGAGCAAGTGAGAGCGCTGGAGCGCGAGGCGTCCCTTCATCCAGTCGAAGGGCGGTGGAAAGTGTTCATCATCGACGAGGCGGAGCGCATGAGTCTTCCCACCGCGAACGCGTTTCTAAAAACTTTGGAGGAGCCGCCAGATCACACGCTGCTGATCCTGATCCTTTCTCAGGTCCAGGCGCTTCCCCCTACGATCATCTCACGCTGCCAAGTGGTGCGCTTTGTCCCACTTCCCGAGCGTCAGGCAGCGGAGCTGCTGCTCTCGCGTGGCTTCTCAGAGGGTGAGGCGCGCCGTGCCGCTCGCCTCTGTCAGGGGCGGGTGGGATTGGCCCTCGCGGGGGAGAAAGAGGAGTGGGCCGGACAGGCCGAGCAGGCCTTTCGAGTGCTCGAAGAGGTCCGCGCGAAAGGGGCGGACGCGCTCTTTCAGCACGCTGAAACGCTCGGTCGTGACCGAGGGAAGGTGGAATCGCTGATCGGGAGCTATTGGCTCTGGTATCGGGATCTCCTGACGATAAAAGCTGGTGGCGATCCCAAGCTCATCATTCATGACGATCGCCGGGGAGAGCTGGCTCGGGAGGCTCAAGCGCTTTCGTGGGAGGCGATTTTCGACGGGTTGGCGGCGTGCCGCGCCGCATGGCAGGCGCTCGCCGGAAACGCAGCGCCTCGCTTAACGCTTGAGGTCACGTTGAGCCGGCTCGCGTTCCGCGCGGCCTAATAGGTGGGAAATGGAAACTCAGACGACTGAATTGACGCGTGAGCCGTTGCTGAAGAACCTGGTGGGGATCCGTCTTCGCGACCCTGCGAAAGCCGATGATCATCTGATCGAAGGCTTCAGCGTTCACGTGGGAGAGTTCTGTGTGGTCGAAGTGTCGAATGGCAACGCGGTCGGCGAGGTGCGCCGGCCCATGCGGCCAATTCCGGAGTTCAAGGCTGATCGGAAATACCCGCGGGTGTTCCGCCGCGCGACGCAGGCCGAGGTGGAAGACTGGAAAGAGCGCCAGGAGCGAGAGCGCCAAGGGGTGAAGACCTGTCAAGACAAGGCCAAGGCGCACAACCTTCCCCTGAAAGTGATGGACGTGGAGATCAGTCCTGATGGCCGTCGCGCTCTCGTGTCGTTCGCTTCCGAGGGCCGGGTGGACTTCCGTGATCTGGTGCGCGAGCTCGCGCGCGAGTTCCACGCGCGGATCGAGATGCGCCAGATCGGGGCCCGTGACGTCACCAAGATTCTTGATGGGGTCGGCCCGTGCGGCCGCCAGCTCTGCTGCTCGACGTTCTTGAGGAAGTTCGATCCGATCTCGGTGAAGATGGCCAAGTCCCAGGACTTCCCGCTCACCGACAGCCGCCTGCTCGGCGCGTGCGGCCGGCTCAAGTGCTGTCTGCTCTACGAGTTCTCGTTGTATGAGGAGCTTCGCTCTTATCTGCCGCGCGTGGGATCAGCCTGCCAGGCGGAGTGCGGTGGCGGAGGCTGCATGCAGGGGCGCGTCAAGGGGCTTCGCGTCTTGAAGCAAACGGTGGTGGTCACGTTCCAGGATGGCACTGAGACCGAGCTGCCGCTCGAGCAGCTCACCTGGGAGGGCCGTCCCCACGTCAAGCCTCTCTAATGCGGGAATCGGGGCTCGGGGACCGGGGATCGCAGTGAGGCGCTCATTTTTCGTCTCGGACCCCGGGCCCCGGACCCCGGGCCCCGGCATCTAACTCATGGCTGCTTCACGAATCTTCTACCTCACGACCCCGATCTACTACGTCAACGCGCCGCCCCATCTCGGGCACGCGTACACCACGATCGTCGCCGACGCAATGTGCCGTTACCGGCGCCTCCAGGGCGATCAGGTGTATTTCCTGACCGGTACCGACGAGCACGGGGACAAGATCGCCCAGGCCGCGGCCGCGGCCGCCGGCACCCCCCAGGCCTTCGTGGACCGCGTGAGCGGCGACTTCCGCCGCGCCTGGGATCGGATGGGGATCAGCTATTCCCGGTTCATCCGGACTACCGATCCGGCCCACCAGGCCGTGGTCCGCGCCATCCTCCAGAAGATCCACGACGCCG
>DATEAO010000237.1:0-2406 GCA_035288345.1 Candidatus Methylomirabilota bacterium
ATGCGGTCAAGATTGTTTTGTTTATAGGAAGCGGTGCGGAGCCAGACGAACTTTACCCCATCGTAGACGCCTTCGCGCCAGGTTTCTCCTGCGTGAAGTCGCTCTTCGCGCAACCGGTACTGGTTGAATCCCGAAGCAAAAATGGTCACGCGATGACCTCTGTTCACCAACTCGCGGCTCAAGTCAAAACAGCGGGTGGCGTGTCCGTCCGGAGGATCCGCGTACTGGTCAATAACCCATACGTTCATTCTTGCCCTCTTACTGGCACGATACAATAAGTTGAGCTCTCGACGCCAAGCGCGGGTTTCTTCCTTTCTCTTGCATCCATTCCATACGCTGTGGCCTCTTCTTCGCGCGGGATTTCAGCTCGTTCATCGGGACTCTTGTCCCCGGCGGGCCACGAGGATAAACCCGGACCGGTCGCGAAACGGTATCTCGACCTCGGCGGCACCGGCTGCCTTCACCCACGCTGTGACCTCGTCGGAGTCATAGAAATACAGGGGGCACCCGCGTATTGCATAACGCGCCCAGCGGATCGGGCGCCGAATGAAGTCGCGACCCGGGCAGCTCATCACCACCGAGCCCCGAGTCAACCGCATCGCCTTGGTCACGAACGCCTGACCCTCTGCGATATAGTCCAAGACGCCCAAGGCTGTGCATAGGTCGAAAACCTGGTCAATCTCCCACGACATAAACTCGGCAGAGATGAATTGGCACTGGTCGGCAACGTTGGCCGCGGCTGCCCGGTCTCGGGCCAGCTTGAGCATGGACTCAGAAAAGTCAAGACCCAGAACGAAGCGGGCGCCCGCCTCCACCATGGCCAGGGCATTCACGCCCGAGCCCGTGCCGATGTCCAGGACTGTGGGGTTGCCCAGCCGGCGCACCTCGTCCAGAGCAATCCGGCTTCGCTCGTATAACGAGCGTCGAACGGTTCGGTTCACCCACCGCACGATGGAGGGAGACTCACCATAGAGCCGGTCGAAGGATGTGGCCGTCCGCTCAAAAAAGTTGCGGACCTTGTTCCTGACCACGTTGTCGTGACTGTTGTTCGCTGTGCGGTCTGCATCTTTGCTCACTTGCTCCCCCTCCTGTGTTGCCATGGTCGTCAACTGAGGAAAAAGCTGCACTCTAGACCGCTATCAGGAAATCGCCGGACTGGCATTCAGGTAATCCTCTACCGCGCAGAATCGGAAGCGGCTAAGGAGTCGCTCCAGCTTGCCGGCGACAGTGGCACGGCCCAGGTTTTGCTTGGCTGCCCACATCCGCGCCTTAAGCTGCCGGCCTGGAACCATAGGAGCACGGACCGCCTCAGAATCGAGTTCGCAAGGGTGCAAGTAGGTGACCCCCGGCAGCCCCTCCTGCTCCAAGCGAGCATACGCACGGATCAGGGCTGCACTTGGCAACAGGCGCCA
This sequence comes from Candidatus Methylomirabilota bacterium, assembly GCA_035288345.1. Taxonomy (GTDB): domain Bacteria; phylum Methylomirabilota; class Methylomirabilia; order Rokubacteriales; family DATEAO01; genus DATEAO01. Next base: position 1,413 of record DATEAO010000237.1, read on the forward strand.
GTACCCACCGCCGGCCACTGGCACCCTCACCCCATTTAGTTCCAGGGTTGCGAGGGGGAACTCCACCAGCTCACCTCCGCCAGCGGAGATGCGGTGGGGAGATCGAGACACCTCGCGGTTGCCATATCGCCGGTGCCGGATGGGAAACAAACTCGAGTCGTAGCGGAACCCCAGCTCACCTAGAATCTCAAAGTAGTGACGTCCTCGCCGGGCATCGATAGAGAATTCAGGGGCACGATAACCGCGAGGGCGAACGCCAGCGATGTCTCCCAGTACCTCGATGCTGCGCTGAACATCCTGCCGAAAGCGTTCCGGGGACATGTTCTTGACCCGTTCGTGTCCGAAACCGTGGCTCCCGAGTTCGTGCCCGGCCTGATGGATCTTGCGGATCACGTCGGGACGAGCTTCGGCGGCCATCCCGAGAATAAAAAAGGTTGCTCGCGTTTTGTGCCGGCTGAGTGTCTCCAGGATCCGCTCAACCTGAGCCTCGAATCGATTCGATACAAGTCCCACCCTGCCACTGCAAATCCGGTGGACTAACTGCGGCCAATCCTCGACATCGATTGTCAGTATGTGCACAGCCTACCCTTGCATCCGTCGTGTCCCGCACCTGCCACGGCAAGGTTCATTATCCCAGCCGTAACGAAGCTTTCCTCACTTTCCTGCCAGAAAAGAGCAGTGCTAATGTTATCACACGTAACACGAGAGAAAGAACGCAGGGGGCCAAGCCATGCCAACTCCGGAGGTTGGAGGCCAAGAGCCGCTCTAGGCAACCGTGCGACATCTGCCAGGCGGTGTACCCACCAGCAGGAGAAGACGGGTTCACTCATGCTAGTATTCTTTGCCAGGTCAGAAAACGTCTAGGTCAGGAACAGAGGAAGGCCATAGGGAGAACCGTTCTTCCGGCCGGATCTCTCCGAGAAATCTCAAGTGATCGGGTGAGGGGTCACCCCGATTGTCTGATTCATTCCTGCGCGCGCGGGTCGGGGCCGCG
>DATEAO010000238.1:0-4664 GCA_035288345.1 Candidatus Methylomirabilota bacterium
GGCGTGCCCCCCTCCGAGGAAAAGCCCGGGCGCCCGGGCTGCAATGATGCTGTCTCGCATATGCTATCTCTGGACGGGGAGGAAGCAGGTCACGGTCGTGCCGCGACCGGGCTCACTCTCCACATGGATCGCGCCCTTATGCTCTTCGATGATCCGATGGCAGAGGGCGAGCCCGAGGCCCAGCCCCTGCGTCTTCGTCGTGAAGAATGGGTCGAAGATCTGCTCGCGGGTCGCATCGGGAATCCCCTCCCCTTCATCAGCCACCTGCACTTCCACCATGACACGCGCGCCACCGCCGAGGTCCACCTTCGCAAAGAGCGGATTCATCGAGAGGCGGCTCGTGAGGGTCAGGCGGCCGCCGCGCGGCATCGCCTCGATCGCGTTTCTCACCAGGTTGTGGAAGAGCTGGAGCATGCGGTCCTCGTCAACGTGAATGGGCGGGAGGCTCGGATCGTAGCGACGGATGATCGTGACGCGCCGCTGCCGCGCCATCTCCTCGGAGAGGAGCGCCACTTGCTCGAGCAGTTGATGCAGGTTCAGCGATTGCAGTCGGAGCTGAACGGGTCGCCCGAGGTCGAGCAGCGACTCGATGATCCGGTTGACACGGTCAACCTCTTTGACGAGGACTGTGGTGTATTCCTGCCACTGGCTCCCCTCCCCAAGCTCTTTGTTCAGGAGCTGCACGGCCCCTCGAATCGCACCGAGCGGATTGCGAATCTCGTGAGCCAGGCTCACGGCCGTGCGGCCAACCAAGGCCAACCGCTCCCCACGCTGCACCTCCTCTTCGAGCTGCTTCAGCCGCGAGAGGTCCCGCAGCACCGCCACAGCGCCCGTCACATGCCCTGATCGCCCCACCAGCGGCGCCGTCACCAGGCTCACGGGGATCGAGCGGCCGTCAGCGGACTCCACGCGGGCCTCTCCCTCAGCGCGACTCTCTGCGCTCCTCAGTGTCTCGGTCAAGTTCCGGACCAGGGAGCTGTCAGGCGGAAACGCCTCTTTGAGTTGCCTCCCGAGCATGCGCCGAGCTGAACGCCCGACCATGACCTCTGCGGCTTGATTCCAGAGCGTGATCGTGAAACCGCTGTCCACCCCGACCACAGCATCGGGAAGCGCGGCGAGGAACGCCTCATTATCGATACTCGCGCCTGGCCATCGCGCTCCACTTCCAGTCATCTCAGTGTGCAGTCCTTGTTCTTCGGGGCTCGGGGCCCGCCGAGCCAGGACTAAATCTCTAGCTGAGGACCCCGGACCCCTGGCCCCGGACCCCGGCTTTTACGCGAGACGCAGATCGGGGATGCCATTCATCGCAAGATCCGCTCGCTCACCTCGGACCAAGCGCGGGTATCCAGCCGCAGCAATCATCGCGGCGTTGTCTGTACAGAGCGAGATCGGCGGGATTGACAGCCCCCACCCACGCTCTGACGCCTCGGCCGCGAGCGCCTCGCGGAGCGGTGTGTTCGCGGCCACGCCGCCTGTCAAGAGGAGCGATCGTACGCCGAGGCGAAGCGCTGCTTTGATGGTCTTGCGCACCAGCATCTTCACCACCGTGGCCTGGAATGACGCGGCGACGTCACGGACCAGTTGCGGCGAGAGCGGCTGGTGCTTTCGCGCAAAGAGCGAAACCGCGGTCTTGATCCCGCTGAACGAGAAATCGGGCGCGCCGTCTGTGATCTGAGCGAGCGGGAACGGAATGGACGTCGGATCCCCCTCGGTCGAGATCTTCTGGATCGCGGGCCCACCCGGATAGCCGAGCCCCAGCAGCTTGGCGACCTTGTCGAATGCCTCGCCTGCTGCGTCGTCGCGCGTCTGGCCGATCAGGCGATAGCGCTGCGGCTCGCGGGCGAAGTAGAGCGCGGTGTGGCCCCCGGACACCACCAGCGCGAGGAATGGATAGGTCGGCTTGGGCTCCTGGAGAGACCCGGCGAAGATGTGGCCTTCGAGGTGGTTCACGCCCACTAGCGGGATTTTCTGCGCGTACGCCAGCGCCTTGGCAATTGAGACTCCCACAAGGAGCGATCCGATAAGGCCAGGCCCCTGGGTCACCGCGACGCCATTCACCTCAGCAAGAGACACCCCGGCATCGTTCAGCGCTTTTCGAATGGTCGGCACGATCACTTCCACGTGGCGGCGCGAGGCCAGCTCTGGCACCACGCCGCCGTAGGGCGCGTGAATCGCGTCCTGCGACGCCACGATATTGGAGCGGATCTTCTCTCCGTCAGCCAACACAGCAGCCGAGGTCTCATCGCACGAGCTTTCGATGCCGAGTACGAGCATGGATGTCGGATGTCAGATCTCGGATGTCAGATCGGATCTCAGATTTCGGATGTCAGATATCAGAGGCCGGCTAACCGACATCCGGCATCCGAGATCTGGCATCCATACTGACATCTGAGATCTGTGATCTGACATCAGATCGGCTAGCTGGCGAGCTGGGAGACAGGGACAACTCGGACGCCCATCGCCTCCCACTTCGGCAGATACTCGTGCAGGAGCCGCAATGTCATCGGATGGCCGTGGCCAATCACGATCGTGTCCTTCCCGCGCGCGGCTCTCCGCGTCACGTCCTCGAACTGTCGCCGCTCGCTGGTCTCGTCGAATTCGGGGTCCAGAAAGACCTGGCGCCTCGCCGCCCGGATCCCCAGCGCTTTGGCTTCATCATACGCCACGCTCATGTTGGTGGTCAGGCTATCAACGAAGAGCAGCCGCTTCTCCGAGAGCGCCGCGAGGACGGCGCGCATGCGGCCGCGAGACTCGGTCATTCTCGACCCCATGTGAGTGTTGATCCCAACCACGGTCGGCAACTGGGCCAGGTACTTCCGCGTGAGCGTCTCCAGTTGCTGAGGGGGCATGGACATGAGGAGAGCCCCGGACCCTGGGTCAACCTCGGGATACCGATAGGGCTCCATCGGGAGATGGAGGAGGACCTCCATCCCCAACCCCGGCGCTTCCGCCGCGATTTTCTTCGAGAGCGGGAGGTCCGGCAAGACGGCCAGGGTGAGCGGGCGCCGGAACTCTTTTAAGGCGTCAAAGAGATCCTGCCGGTAGCCGAGGTCGTCGATAATGATCGCCAGCCGCGCGCCGCTCTTCTCGGTAACCGTTTCGCGTCGCGACGGTAGAGTCTTCGCCCGGCTCGCGGCTTGACCGGAATCTCTCTTGGAGGCAGGCGACCAGAAGAGAGTAAAGACGGACGCCTCACCGCGCCGCGCCTGCCATCGATCAAGTCCGACAACCAGAAAGCCAACAAGGAGGGTCAGCCCGATGAGAACCCGCCAGAGCTTAGCCTCCATCACCGCCGCGCCGATAAGCACCCATCCCTGCGTTCAGTTTGGACGCCGGATCACAGATGCGGGCTTCGGGGTCCCCATTTTCGGACCCCGGACCCCGAACCCCGGACTGTTCAGCTTTGTTTGGCCTGGCTCTGGGCCGGGCGGTTCTTCTCCATGATGCGCATCGCCTTCAAGAGGTCCACCGCCCGGGTGATCTGAACGTCCTGCTTCCACTCTTCGTCCGGCTTCACCTGGGGTTGCGGCTTCTCCTTCTCGGCCTGCTGGCCATTCAGTGGCAGCTTCGGGACCTCGACCACGATATCCGGTTCAATCCCTTTGCTGTGGATGGACCGCCCCTTTGGGGTGAAATACTTGGCGGTGGTCAGCCGAAGCCCCGATCCATCGGCGAGCGGAATAATCGTCTGCACGGAGGCCTTGCCAAAGCTCGTGGTCCCCACCACAAGCGCGCGGCCCCAATCCTGGAGCGCTCCGGCCACGATCTCAGAGGCCGATGCGCTGCCGTTGTTCTGCAAGACCACCATGGGAAAGCCCAGCACCGCGTGACGGCTCCGGGCCACGAACCGCATATTCTGGTTCTTGAGTCGCCCCTCGGTGTAGACCACCAGCTTGCCGTCTTCTATAAACTTCTCTGCCACATCCACCGCAGACTGGAGCAACCCCCCGGGGTTGTTCCGGACATCCAGCACCAATCCCTGCAGCGGCGCCTTCGTCATCTTCTCGATCGTCGCATCAAGGTCCTGCGCGGTCTGCTCCTGGAACTGTCTCAGCCGGATGTACCCGATCCCGGGCTCCAGCATCTGGCTCTTCACGCTCTGGACTCTGATGATCTCTCGAACGATGGAGACTTCCCGAGGCTCTTTGCCGTCCTCGCGGACCACGGTGATTGTCACCTTCGTTCCCGGCTTCCCGCGCATCCGCTTCACCGCGTCCGGAAGCGACATGTCCTTGGTGGGAATGCCTTCAATGCGAATGATCCGGTCACCCGAGTGGATCCCCGCTCGGTGCGCCGGTGTCCCCTCGATGGGCGTGACGACGGTCAGAATGTCGTCCTTCAACGTGATCTCGATGCCCAGCCCCCCGAACGTCCCCTGGGTCTCCACCTGCATCTCTCGGTACATCTCGGGGTCCAGGAACGAGCTGTGCGGGTCCAGGCCACGCAGCGTGCCCTTGATCGCGTTATAGATGAGATCCTTTGGGGGGACCTCATCGACGTACTGATTCTGTACGATCGAGAGCACCTCGGTGAACAGCTTCAACTGCTCGTATGTCGCTGCGCCTTCGCTCCCCTTGCTGGCCACTCCGCCGCCCAGCGAGAGCGTGAGCACCAACAGCAGCACAGCCACCACGCCTGCCTGCCTGACCCGCCCTAACGAACGC
>DATEAO010000239.1:0-8989 GCA_035288345.1 Candidatus Methylomirabilota bacterium
TCAGGCAGGAGCCCAGGTGGGGTTGATGGATTTGGATGTCTACGGTCCCGATATTCCGCTGATGATGGGCGCCACAGGCGGGGTCGAGATGGTGGCCAACCGCATCGTCCCCGTGGAGAGCTATGGGATCAAGCTCATCTCGATCGGCTTTTTTGTCAAGGAGGGTGATCCGGTGGTCTGGCGCGGCCCGATGATCCACTCCGCGGTTCAGCAGTTTCTCCGCGATGTCGAGTGGGGAGCGCTCGATTACCTGGTGATCGATATGCCACCGGGAACCGGCGATGCCCAGCTCTCGCTCTCGCAGATCATTCCCCTTTCCGGCGCGGTGATGGTCACCACGCCGCAAGATGTCTCGCTCCTCGACGTGCGCAAAGGGCTCGCGATGTTTCGGCGGATGAATGTGCCGATCCTCGGCGTGGTCGAGAACATGAGCGAGTTCCGCTGCCCCCACTGCGGGCGGTCCACTCCGATCTTCGGCGCCGGTGGAGGGCAGAAGATCTCGATCCAGATGGGAGTGCCGCTGCTCGGCCAGATTCCACTTGACCCCGAGACCCGGCAAGGCGGCGACGAAGGGCTTCCGATCGTCGTGAAAAACCCTGACTCTGCTCCTGCCAGCGCATTTCGTCAGCTTGCCGAGATCGTGAAAGCGCGTGTCGAAGCGCTCGAAGAGCTCAAGCCCCCCGTGATCCACTGATGTTGCGGGGTTCGGGGATCGGGGTTCGGGGTTGGCTCGCAATCGGTAAATGAAAAAGCTTCGGCGGACCCCCGAGCCCCGGACCCGAAGTCTATGACAGGGCCAATCCCGAACCCCGAACCCCGAACCCCGAAATGGATCCAGTCACCCACGGCTTGACCGGCCTGCTGCTTGCCCAAGCGGGACTCGAGCGACGATACGGCGTTCAAGCCACGCTCGCCTTAGTGGGAGGAGCGCTCGTCCCAGACATCGATGTGCTCTGGAGCCCGAGCCACGACGTCATAGCGCTCGAAACGCACCGGGGAATCACCCATTCCTTTGTGGGCGCGCTCGCCCTCGGCCTGGCCATGGGGTTTCTGCTGCGGTTCTTCGGGCGTGAGAAGCGGTGGGGAGTGCTCTCGGGTCTGAGCATTGTCGGAATTGTGGTTGGTCACCTCTTCATGGATCTCATCACCGCGTATGGGATTCAGCTCTTCTTGCCATTTTCCAGAGTGCGCCCGGCCTGGGACCTGATCTTCATTGTCGATCCCTTTTTGGCGGTTCCGATGCTGCTCGTGGCCGTCGTCGCGTGGCCCTGGCGCGCGGAGCGGGTCAGGCTCGGGCGAGTCGGACTCGGCTATATCGCCGTCTATCTCCTGTTTTCGGCTGTGACCCATAGCCACGCCCTCGGCGCGATAGAGCGGACGCTGACGGCGCAAGGAGTGAACGCTTCAAACGTGGCCGCGCTCCCGGTCTTTCTGAATCCGTTGGAGCGCTTCGCCATCGCGGAGGCCGACTCGCGCTACTGGCGGGCGCGGGTGCGCTTCCCCTCCGGCGCTGTCGAGTTTCACGAGCCTGTCTCCTCCGGGATGCAGAGCGATCTGGTCGCGCAGTCCCGCTCGCTGAAAGCCGTGCAGACCTACCTCTGGTTCGCTCGGTTCCCGGTCGCCACGGTCAGGGAGACTGACGGATATCGGATGGTCGAATTCAGGGACCTTCGCTTCACGCAGACCCTGGGAGGCGACGCGTCGTTCTTGCTGCTGCGGGTCATCTTTAACCGGTCGGGCATTGCAGACCAGGTCATCTTCAACCGATGATCGCGTGGCGGTGGCTTCTTCTCGCCGCACTCCTTCTCGCTCACGCCCACGCGTGGGCCGAGCTGCCGAGCTGGGGATGGCTCGGTGTGCGCATCCGCGACCTGAGCGAAGCGGAGATGGAGGACCTCTCGATCCGCTACGGCCTTCGCGAGGGATACGGCGTGCTCATCGTTGAAGTCCTGAGCGGGACTCCGGCGGCCCAGGCCGGCATTCGGGATGGGGACCTCATCGTGGCGATAAAGGGAAGACCGATCATCGAGACGCGGGCGCTGCAGCGTCAGGTGGGGGCGAGTCCGATCGGCGAAGAGCTGACCGTGACCCTCTTCCGCAACGGGCGCAGACAGGCGGTGAAGGCGCGGGTGGGACAGATGCCTCGCGACGTGCGGGCTGAGCGCGTGGCCGCAGAGTTCGGGTTTGGTCTGAGAGGTCAGAACTCTGATGAGATCGCGTTGACGTCGCGGGAGACTCTGCTCGTGTCCGGGGTCGTGCCGGGGAGCCCGGCGGAGCGCGCCGGGGTCAGGGCGGGGGACCAGTTGATTGACGTGAACGACAGCGCGGAGTCAACTCGCCAGACCGTGTACGAGCGTCTGGCCTCCCACGACCTTAATCTTCCGCTTCGGCTGGTCGTGCGGCGGGACGGGCAGCCGCTCTCTCTTCGACTGGCACCACCGACAGAGAAGACAGCCCGATAACGTTCTGTCCCTCCCCTTCGTGAAGAGGAGATGCTGAGGGCTGCTCCCGGATCAGCCCCTGTTTGGAGAACCCGAACCTCATCCGGTAGAAGAAGCTATAGAAACGAAACGGGTTGAGGAGACCCACCTGCCCATTCACCACAATATCAAAACCCAAGTGCATCACCGCGCCCAGGAGGTAGCCTGCCAACCACTGCCAGCCGGTGAAAGCGGCCAGCAGCGCCAGGCACGTCATCAGCTCGTAAGAGTGGAGCCCCAGCACGACCCAGGAGAACTGCCCTCTGTGGTAGTAGTTGAGAAACCTGAACGGGTTGGGGCTGAATTGGCGCTCGAAGACCACATAATCCACGTAGTGGTCGACATCGATCAGAAACCCGCCGGTGAAGACTCCTGCCGCAAGCTCAGCAGATCCCGACGCCGCGTACGTGATCCCGGCGGCCCCGACCGCCGTCGCAAAATGCCCCGATGGCTTCATCTCTTCCGTGCTCCCTTTCCTCGGTTTCTCCCTCACGCCTTATCGGCAGAGGTGTCCCTCAAGATTACTCATTTCGAGGCACGATATCAAATATCTCTCGTACTGATGCCGTGAAGCCGCGCCGTTCTGGCTGAAGCCTTCCCCTGAAGCCCTCCCCTGAAGCCCTCCCCTGAAGCTGTCCCATGGTATAGTGAATTCCTCATGAGCGAACTCTTCGAGCAGTTTGATCGATTGAAGCAGGTAGAGCCGAAGCTGGCTCTGGCCACCCTGGTGAACACTCGCGGGACCACCCCGCGCAAGGAAGGGGCCAAGATGATGGTGGGCGAGGGAGGACGGATCCTCGGCTCCGTGACCATCGGCGGGTGCGTGGACGCCCAGGTCATCGAGGAGTCTGCAGCGGTTCTGAGCGAGCAGGCGCCCAAGCTGCTTGAGCTGAACCTCGGCGACGAAGAGGCGTGGGAGATCGGGCTCACATGCGGTGGGACGATCGAGGTCTTCGTGGAGCCTGTGGCGCTCGACACCCCTGGAGACCCCACCCTGAATTACTATGAGCGGCTTCGCGATCACGCGGCAAAGGGGGGTTCTGGCGCGCTGGTCACCCGGCTTGATCCGCCTCAGCACGGTTCGAAGCTCATGGTCCTCGACAATGGGGCCGTCCAGGGAACTCTCGGCGATAACTTCTTGGACCGGCGCTACATGGCCGAGGCCCGGGAGCTGATCAAGCAAGCTGTTTCGAAAACGCTCTTCGTCGAGGGCGTGCGGGCGTTTGTGGAGTGCGTGGCTCCGCCGGCCACGCTCCTTGTTGTGGGCGCGGGACATGTGGCGATGCCGCTCGTGTCGCTCGCGAAAGTGCTGGGCTATCGCACCATCGTGGTGGATGGCCGCCCGCGCTTTGCCACTCGAGAGCGCTTCCCGGATGTTGATGACCTCAAGGTCGGGATCCCTTCAGAGCTCGTGCAATCGATTCCGCTCATCCCGAGCACTGCGCTGGTGCTGGTGGCTCACGACTACAAATATGATCTCCCGGTGTTGAAGCACGCGTTGGGAGCTTCCGCCGGCTATATCGGCATGCTCGGGAGCAGCCGGCGCGGGAACGCCATCTTGAACCTCCTGCGCGAAGAAGGCGTGTCTGAGGAGGCGCTCGCGAGGATCCACGTGCCGATCGGGCTTGATCTCGGCGCGCAGACCGCGCCAGAGATCGCGCTCGCGATCCTTGCAGAGATCCAGGCGGTCCGCTCAGGAAAGAGTGGCCGCCCCCTCCGTGAGCTGAAGCAAGGGCGCTCATGAGGCGCCCAACTTTCTCCTGACAGGTTTTTCCCCTCCGGATAATTTGTCGCCGTGTCCGTACTATCCGCTCCGCGCCTGGGCAAATGCGACGAACGAGCAGCGGGAGCAAGAAGGGCCTTCTTGATGCCTGCTCTCGGGACAGGCCAACCGGATCAGGGAGGGAGCCAATGACCACATCTCGTGTGGCTGGCGACGACCGAGAACGAAGTATGGCGAAGCAAATTGACCCAGTACCCAGTTGTGCTTGACACCAGGACAGAAACCTTTTAGGCTGACGCTGGCCTGTTCCCCAGCGGGCGAAGTGGTAACGTTCGCGCGAAGGAGGTGACGGGGATGGAGTGGGAGAGTCCGGAGTTTTTCGAGATCAAGATGGACGCAGAGATCAATTCGTATCAGGACGATTTTGATCAGGATGAGCCGTTCTAACCCGGCACGCTGAAGAGAGAACCAATCCGCAGCCCTTCGTTTCGATGCGACACCGGAACGAGGGGCTGTACTGTCTCTGAGATCAGATCATGCACATCCGGGTCTTGGGGTCCGCTGCCGGCGGAGGATTCCCCCAATGGAACTGCGGCTGCGAGAATTGCCAGGGCGTGAGGCAAGGTCGGGTGAAGGCGGCGCCCCGGACTCAGGACTCGTTGGCCGTGAGCGAGCACGGGGAGGGGTGGTTTCTTCTCAACGCCTCTCCTGAGATCCGGCAGCAGATCGAAAGTTTTCCGCCTCTCCATCCGCGCGGTCCCCGCCATTCGCCGGTCCGGGCGATTCTCCTGACCAATGGTGATCTCGATCATTGCCTGGGCCTCTTCTCGCTGAGGGAAGCGCATCCCCTCGTGATCTACGCGACGGAGCGCGTCCGGCAAGGATTGGTCGAGTCCAACGTGATCTTTCGAACACTCCAGCGCTTTCCAGAGCAGGTCACGTGGCGCCAGCTTAAGCTCGGCCGCGAAGAGGAGCTGAGCGGTCTGGACAGCTCGCCGAGCGGGCTCTCTGTGACAGCCCTCCCCGTTCCCGGGAAACTCCCCATCCATCTGGAGGGGCTCGTGCCCGACGATCCGGAGGACAACGTGGGGCTTTGGATCCGGGAAGAGCGAACCGGGCGGCGCGCTATCTACCTTCCCGCAGTCGCTCGAATCGACAACTCCCTTCGTCAGGCCGTCGAAGGAGCCGGTTGCCTCTTCCTTGACGGGACCTTCTGGTCTGAAGACGAGCTGGTCCGACTCGGTCTCTCCACGAAACGCGCCAAAGAGATGGCGCACCTGCCCATCGGGGGAGCTGCGGGGAGTCTGGCGCAAGTGGCTGACCTGACAATAGATCGAAAGATCTACACGCACATCAACAACACCAACCCCATCCTGTTGGAAGACTCCTCTGAGCGCCGCGCGGTGGAGGAGGCCGGCTGGGAAGTCGCCTGGGACGGGATGGAGATCACGCTATGAGCCATGAGCGCGATCCGGCGCCGCTGGCGCGGGAGGCGTTGATCGAGTGGCTGCGTCGCGAGGGCGAGCCTCGCTACCACGACCGGCATGCCTACCATTTGCTCATGCACGACGGCAAGCTGACCAAGCTCCAGCTCCAGCAATGGGTGCTCAACCGCTACTACTATCAGACCCGGATCCCGATCAAGGACGCTATCATCCTCTCCAAATCCGACGACCCGAGCTTTCGACGAATGTGGATCCAGCGGATCCGCGACCACGATGGCGACAGGCCGGGCGAGGGCGGCCTCGATCTTTGGCTTCGCCTCGCCGAGGGCGTCGGCCTGGACCGGGAGGAGGTGGCGAGCTGCCGGTCAGTGCTGCCTGGTGTGAAGTTCGCCTGCGACGCCTACGTCACGCTGGTCCAGGAGCGCAGTCTCGTCGAGGCGGTGGCCTCGTCGCTGACGGAGTTCTTCTCGCCTGACCTGATGAGCAAGCGCATCCTCGCGTGGGAGCGTCACTACCCGTGGGTGGGCCAAGAGATGCTCGAGTATTTCCGCTCGCGGGTCCCGCGGGCGCGGCGTGATGCCGAGGAGGCCCTGGAGTTCGTCATCGGTCATGCGACGACCTACGAGCTGCAGGCGCGCTGCGTCGCCGCCCTCATCCGCAAGACCGAAATCCTCTGGCACCTGCTGGATTGCGTCTACGCCGCCTATGTGGAGCCGGGATGGATGGCGACCGATCGCGCGTGATCTCGATCGACTCCCGGCCTCGCCTGGCCGCGAAGACGCGGCTGCGCTTCGATCGCAAAGCGGGCCAATACATGTTGCTGTACCCGGAGAAGGGGCTCGCGCTGAATCCAACGGCCGCCGCCATCGCGAAGCTGTGCACAGGGGAGCATACCGTCGGCGCGATTGTCGATCAGTTGCTGGCGGACTACCGTGCGGGCTCCCGGGAAGCTGTCGAGCGCGACGTGTTCACGTTCCTCGACAGCCTGACTGACCGCGGGCTTCTGGCGGACGAGCGATGACAACCGAGCCACGCCCATACACGCTGATCGCCGAGCTCACCTACGCCTGTCCGCTTCGGTGCGTCTACTGCTCGAACCCGGTGGACTTCACGCGCCACGCCCAGGCGCTGGACACCGAGAGTTGGCTCCGGGTGTTCCGAGAGGCGGAAGATCTGGGGGTTGTCCAGCTCAACCTCACCGGGGGCGAGCCGCTGCTGCGCCGCGATTTGGAAACGCTCATCAAGGGCGCTCGTGAGATCGACCTCTACACGAACCTGATCACGAGCGGGGTCCCGCTCACACGCGACCGTCTGGCCCTGTTGCGGGCCTCTGGACTGGACAACGTGCAGCTCTCGATTCAGGACGTTCAGGCATGCGAGTCCGACCAGATCGCAGTGCGAAAGGTCTTCGAGCAGAAGATCGAGGTGGCGCGGTGGGCGAAGGAGCTGGGGTTTCCGCTGACGCTCAATATTGTCCTTCACCGCCACAACCTGGACCGTATGGCCGAGATCATCGCGCTCGCCGAGGACCTCTCGGTCGACCGGCTGGAGCTGGCCAACACGCAGTACCTCGGATGGGCGCTGGTTAATCGCGCAACGCTTCTGCCGACTCGCGAGCAGCTCGAAAGGGCTCGCGCTGTCGCCGCCGCGGCGCGCGAGCGGCTGCGCGGCCGCATGGAGATTCTGTTCGTCACGCCGGACTACTACTCCAAGTTCCCCAAGGCGTGCATGGATGGATGGGGGCGGCGCTTCCTGGTGGTCAGCCCGGACGGCCTCGCGTTGCCCTGCCACGCGGCTCACACGCTGCCCGGTCTCGACTTCGAGAATGTTCGGGAGCGAGCGCTCGCCGCGATCTGGCATGATTCGTCCGGATTCAACGCGTTCCGCGGTGACGCCTGGATGCCTGAGCCCTGCCGAAGCTGTGACCGGCGGGAGATCGACTTCGGTGGCTGCCGCTGCCAGGCCTTCCACCTGACGGGAAACGCCGCAGCCACCGATCCCGTCTGCGAGCTTTCTCCCTATCACACGCTCATCGAAGAGGCTCGGGGGGAGGCCCGCGACGCCGACACGCCCGCGCGCTTTGCGTACCGCGCCGCGGCCGTGCGGGGTGCGATCACGAGCCTTTCATCTTTTCATGGCCCGACGGGGACGGTATGATACGCGTGCGTGACGCCCGCAGGGGAATGTCGTGAAAACACATCTGGTCTATCGGAAAGACGCCTCACAGGAGACGTTGCTGGGGCGCGTCATCTGCGGTGACCTGAGAGACCGCGACGGGAAAGTCGCCATTCGAAAAGGTGAGGTTCTCGACGCGGGTCATGTCGTGACGCTCACGGCTCTTCCCTGGGAGCAGCTCTCTCTGATTGAAATCGAGCCGGGGGATGTTCATGAAGCGCGCGCCGGTGAGCGGCTGGCCCACGCCGTGGTCGGCCGCGGTGTGAAGGTGGCGGGCTTCACGGGCGGTCAGTGGGCGCTCGCCTCGAACGCGCGCGGCCTGCTCTCGGTCAACGTCGATGCGCTTCAGCGCGTCAATTCTATCGAAGCGATGTCGGTCTACACGTTGTTTCATGGCCAGCCAGTCGGTGCCGGGGAGACCGTGGCGAAGGCGAAGATCACGCCGCTCGTGACCCGTGAGGCTGACCTCGCCGAGGCAGAGCGCCTCTGCAAGGAGTCTCAAGGTCTCGTGAGCGTGACGCCGTTCCAGCGCCGGGTGATCGGCGCAGTGGCAAGGGAGCACCTCGACGACCGCGCGCGCGAACGCTTCCAGAAAGCGCTGTCGGAGAAGATCGGCTGGTTTGGCTCCACACTCATCGGAATTCGCTTTGCGCCGAAGGACCCCGACGCGGTGGCGCGGGACGTGAAAGACTTTCTTGCGACCGGCGCCGAGATCGTGATTCTGGCCGGCGCGAGCGCATTGGACCCGCTCGATCCCGTGTTCCAGGCCCTGGTGATGCTGGGGGCGAAGATGGCTCGCCACGGAGCCCCGGCCCACCCGGGGAGCCTCTTCTGGCTCGCCCGCCTCGGTGACACACCTCTGATCGGAATGCCGACCTGCGGGATGTTTTCTCAGGCCACGACCTTCGATCTGATTCTCCCGCGTATTCTTGCCGGCGAGCGCGTTGATGCCGGCGTGTTGGCCCGCCTCGGCCATGGCGGTCTCCTCTCCAGAGAGATGGCCTTCAGGTTCCCGCCTTATCGCGCCCAGCAGCCCCGCGGCGAGCTTCCAGAGTAAGGGGTGGGGGGCCCGGGGTTCGCGCGACACATCCAACTCCTCTTTCACGCGCCCCGAACCCCGGACCCCCCCGGCAGTTTGTTGACCCCCTAGACCCCCTATGCTACGG
>DATEAO010000240.1:0-2606 GCA_035288345.1 Candidatus Methylomirabilota bacterium
CTTCCGATAGAGGTGGCTTCGCTCCAACCCGAGCTTCTCCGCGGTCTTGGTGACATTGCCGTCATGGGCGCGAAGTTCAGCGAGGATGTACGCGCGCTCAAACGCCTCGCGGGCTTCACGGAAGCTTCGCTTGCCCCCGCCCTCCTCAACGGTGACGGCGGGCACCAGTGGTGGAGGAAGGTCAGCCACACTGATGGTGTGGCTCGGGGTCATGATCACCAAACGTTCAACCATGTTTTTCAGCTCGCGGACATTCCCCGGCCACTCGTAGTTGATGAAGTGGGCGAGCGCCTCCGCGGTGATTATCTTTGGCGGCTTGCCGTTCTGCTCCGACAACATTCTGATGAAGTAGTCAACCAGCAGGGGGATGTCCTCCTGCCGCTTCCTGAGCGGTGGCACCTCGATGGGGATGACATTCAAGCGGTAAAAGAGATCGTCTCTGAAGCTTCCGGCAGCGATCAGCTCGTGCAGGTTCTTGTTTGAAGCGGCGATCACCCGCACATCGACCCGGACCGTTTCCTTGCCGCCCAGACGCTCGAAGGTCTGCTCCTCCAGCACGCGAAGCACTTTGGCCTGGGTCGAGAGCGTCATGTCCCCGATCTCGTCCAGAAAGATCGTTCCGCCGTGGGCCAGCTCGAACTTCCCGCGGCGGCGAGCAATGGCGCCGGTAAACGCGCCCTTTTCGTGGCCGAAAAGCTCCGACTCGATCAGCGCTTCAGGAATGGCCGCGCAGTTCACTTCGACAAACGGTTGGTCTCGCCTTGCGCTGAGCCGGTGAATGGCGCGCGCGACAAGCTCCTTGCCGCTCCCGTTCTCCCCGTGGATCAACACCCGGCCCTGAGTCGGAGCAGCCAGCGAGATCTGCCGACGCACCTCACGGATGGCCGCGCTCTCACCAATGAGCTGGTGCTCTCGTTCAATGGCTTCGCGGAGCGCGCGGTTCTCTCGGGAGAGGCGCGAGTGCTCGAGCGCGCGCGACACGGAGAGGAGCGTCTTTTCCAGCGAGAGGGGCTTTTCGATGAAGTCATACGCGCCGAGCTTGGTGGCCTTGACCGCGGTCTCGATCGTGCCGTGCCCCGAGATCATCACCACGGCCTGATCCCGGCGGAGACTCTTGATCTCGCGGAGCGCGTCGAGGCCGTCCATCCCTGGCATCCAGATGTCGAGCAGGATCAGGTCTGGCGCCTCTTCGCCCACTTTTGCGATCGCCTCAGCCGCGCTTCCGACAGTGGTGACACGGTACCCTTCGTCTTCCAGCACGCCGCCGAGCGACGTTTGGATCGCCTTTTCGTCGTCCACGATGAGAATCAGCTCACCTGCCATAGGCTCTTAGAATCTTCGTTTGGTCAACGACCGCATGTTTGTGTGGAGGTTGGTCCGAGGGTTACCAGTGTGCCGTGGCGAGAAGCGAGCAGGCCAAGGCTCGAGGGAGGAGGAATCCGGAGGCGTACGCAGTTGTCCGTTGAGGAGTTCCGACGACCGAGAACGACGGCATGCAACGCTTATCGTCACGGCACTAGGCCTGCACCGCGGCGTGGGCCCGCTCGATCGGTAGCTCAATCACGAACCGGCTCCCCCTCGGATGGTTGTCTTCGACCCAGATCGCCCCACCATGATCGGTGACGATCTGGTTCACAATCGGAAGCCCAAGTCCCATCCCCGTCGCTTTGGTGGAGAAGTACGGAAGGAAGAGCTTCTCTTTGTCCTCGCTCGAGATCCCGACACCGGTATCGCTCACGATAATGCGGACGCGGTGGGAGTCGGGATCCCACGACGTCTCAATCAATACCGTGCCATTGCCTCGCACGGCCTCCACAGCGTTTTCCACGAGGTTCAGGACCGCTCGTTTGATCTGGTCGGGATCCACTTCCGCGATCGGAAGATCAGGGGAGAACTGGGTGGTGACACTGACAGCTGCCTGAGACTCTGCATAGAGTCCGGCCACACCTTCGAGCAGGCGGTTCAGCTCAGTGGGTCTGGGAGTGATCTTCGGCATTCGAGCGAAGCGCGAGAACTCATCGACGAGCTGACGAAGCCCTTCCACTTCCTGAATGATCGTTTGGGTGCACTCCTCCAAGAGACGGCGCTCGTCCGGGAGGCGATCAGCGAGGCGGCGACGGAGACGCTCTGCTGAGAGCTGAATGGGCGTGAGCGGGTTCTTGATCTCGTGGGCGATACGCTGGGCCACCTCGCGCCAGGCGGCCAGGCGTTGAGCCTTCAGAAGCTCGGTGAGGTCGTCGAAGACCAGCACCATGCCCGCGTACTCCCCATGAGGGCCTCGGAGCGCTGTGGCTGAGCCAAGGAGCGTGGCCTGGTGGCCGTCCCGACGGAGGCGGATTTCCCGGTCCAGGGTTCCCTCGCGAAGACGATCCATCCGCTGAATGAGCGTGGCAAGCTCGGCAAACTCCGGACCTGCGAAGACCTGCTGAGCGGGCTGCCCCGCCTCGGTCGAAAGTCCGAGCATCCGAGCCGCGGCTCGATTCATGGTGGTGAGCCGGCCTGATGGGTCCAGCGAGATCACGCCGGTCGCGACCGCTTCAAGGATCGTTTCGGTGTAGCGTCGTCGCTCCTCCAACTCCACGTGCTTTTTCTGAAGATCCAAGATC
>DATEAO010000241.1:0-17662 GCA_035288345.1 Candidatus Methylomirabilota bacterium
GCGATGACGGTTGTCCTGGTCACGCTCGCGTATGTCCTGCCTGTTGCGGTCGGAGTGGGGGTGGACACCAGGTGGACCGAATGGAAGGAAGGCGACTTCCCAAGGATCGCGGCTCAGATCGGTGGCGAATGGCTGGGGACGTGGCTCACGCTCGCGGCGCTCGTGAGCGCCCTCGGGCTGTTCAGCGCGCTGCTCTGCACCTCCTCGCGCGTCTCCTACGCCATGGCTGCGCGGGGTGGTCTGCCCGCCTCGCTGGCGAGCCTCCACGCGCGCTATGCCACCCCGTGGGTCTCGATCCTCGTCAACAGCGCAGGCGTCGCCCTTCTTATTCCCTTTTCGTTTCAAGAGCTGGTCCAGGTCGACATGTCCCTCTATGCCCTCGCCCTCATCCTTGAGTTTGCCGCGCTGGTGTGGCTCCGCGTGAAAGAGCCCGCGATGCTGCGTCCCTACCGAGTGCCCGGTGGTCTGGCCGGTGTGGTCGCGCTCAGCGTTCCGCCTGTTGCGCTCTGTCTCCTGAGTGTGGCCCTGACAGACTCGCTCACGAAGGTTGTGAGCGCTCTCGGAATTGTCGCCGGGCTCCTCGTGTACGGGTTCTTCTCGCGGCGCGGGAAGGGCGTATCCAGCCCATTGCCTTGACCTCACAGCCCAGTTGACTTCAATGCCACGCTTCGGATACGCTCCCAGGGTCAGCCGTCCGCTTGATCGAGTTCATGCCCGGAGTTCGGGTACTGGGTCAATTTGCTTCGCCATACTTCGTTCTCGGTCGTCGCCAGCCCTCAACGTACCACGACGTACGCCTCGGGCTGGCTCCTCCTTCGGGCCTCGTCTGGCTCGCAACTTGACCTAGTACCGGCGCCTAAACTGACCCACGGCCGGAGTTCGAGGTGGATGGACCTGCTCTTCGCCACACTCGTTACAAGCCTGGTGAGCCTTCAGGCTCTGTCTAGCCCCGCCGGAGCGCACATGCACGACGGCAGGCACGTCTATGTCCATCACTGCGCGGTTTGCCACGGTCTTTCAGGCGACGGCAATGGCGAGGCCGCGTCTCGCCTAGCCACGAAGCCCGCCGACCTCACCACCGCCCGGTTCAAGTTCCGTTCGACACCGAGTGGCGCCGTCCCAACCGACGAGGACCTGCTTCGCACCCTGACCCGTGGCGTGCGAGGCACCGCGATGGTGCCCCAGACCCACATTCCTCTTCCCCAGCTCAGGGCCGTGGTGACGTATCTGAAAACTCTTTCGCCTCGGTTCGCAGAGCGCGTGCGCCCTCCCGTCGTGGTTCCAGCCCAGCCTGCGGTCACGCCAGGGCTTGTGGCAAAGGGGGAGAAGCTCTATCGGGATTCTGGGTGCCCGGAATGCCACGGGAGCGGTGGAAAGGGCGACGGTCCCTCAGCCCTCAAAGGGATGAAGGACGCTCGTGAGCTCCCCATTGTCCCCACCAACCTGACCAAACGGCCGCTGAAGCGGGGCTCGGATCCTCAGGAGATCTGGAAGAGCATCGCTGTCGGTCTTGACGGGACGCCCATGCCTTCGTACTCAGACGCGCTCGAGCCTGACGAAATCTGGACTGTGGTCCTTTTCCTGGAGTCTCTCGTGACGCAGGAGCTCCGCCATCCCGAGGACCGCCTCCTCTCCGGAGAGGAAGTTCTCGGGGATGAGATCGAGCGTCAACACGGCAGCAGGTAGCGAATCGTTCATCCCAAACAAAGGAGGACCTCACATGATCAGTGCCAGATGGATTGCTCTCGCGGGACTGCTTGCGTTGGCAGCGAGTGTGCCCGTCGCAGCCGACATCCACAGAGAGGTTCAAGCGGTCAACATCAACTACGAGGGGAACAACGTGTGGGCTCCCGGCACGTACATTGTGAAGAAGGGAGAGACGGTGCGGGTCAAACTCTACAATCGCGTGAAGACAGACCCCAATGTCCACGGCTTTGCCATCGACGAGTTCAACGTGAAGGTGGATGTGTATCGCGACAAGCCCGAGACCGTGGAGTTCACCGCGAACAAGGCCGGGTTGTTCAGGATCTGGTGTCATCTCCACCCGGCGCACCTGCCGGGCCAACTTCTGGTGATAGAGTAGGCGCCTGGCCGCATCGGCTCTGCGCTGGCGAACGACTTTTCTGGGAAGCGCCGGGGTCTATCTTGCCCTGGCGCTTCTCGTTCATTCTTGGGGTCTGCTTCCGGGGGAGCGAGCGCTCTACGAAGCGGTTGTCAGTTGGGTCTCGCCGACCGGTGTCGCAATCTTTCAGTGGATCAATTATCTCGGCGACAAGTGGCTCCTGCTCCCGGCGACCCTCCTCCTGCTCTGGCTTTCCCCGGCTGACACCCGCCGGCACTGGTGGCTCTGGGCAGGCGCGATGGTGCTGGCGCCGATCCTGGAGGGGCTTGGGAAGGAGTTCATTGGGCGACCACGCCCGGTGGGGGACGCCCTCGGATTCCCCAGTGGTCATGTCACCGCCGCTTCGACCTACTTCTTCCTGGCAGCCTACCTCATCGGCAAGCGACTGAATGCCCCTCAAAGAAACCTATTATGGGTCTCTGCGGCGATCATCGTGGTCTTGGTCGGACTGGCCCGGATCGTGCTGCGCGCCCACTGGCCCGCCGATTTCCTGGGAGGGGCAACGCTGGGACTGGCCTTGGCGTCAGCAGCGTTCTGGTGGCACGAATCCCGCGGTTAGCGCGTCGTGGCGATAAGCGTCGCATCCCGGCGTTCTGTCATCGGGGACAGGGGCCCGAAGTCAGAGACGCGGACCGACCCCGGACCCCCGGCCCCGGACCCAGAATTGGGCCGCTTGCTTCGCTTTAACCTGTCCTCCTACTTCTTGACCCACGTCCCGTTCGGCTGCTGAATCCACTCGCCGGGGTTCGCTTTTTCCCGATTCGCCTTCGCAAACCCTGCGCGGATCCTGCCGATATCTCCGGGCGGCATATTGTTCTGCTTCCTCAACGTCTCATAGATAAACTCGCGGTCGCGGTTTTCAGCGCTGACCAAGGCATTCACGGCGCCGGCATCGCAGCCACTGCCGGGCCGCGCGTCAAGAAGTCCCTGGTTGTTCTCGCCAATGCACCCCTGGCGGGCGAGCGCCTGGACTTGAGGGAACCGGCTCCGCCGTGATTCGATGGCGCGCATAATCTCCGGCGTCCGCTCCTTGAGCTCTGGAACAACTTCAACGCTCTGCGATTGCGCGTCCGCCCGATTCGGCGTGATCAGCGCCACCAACGCCCACGGAGAAACCGAGCTGCTCGGCTTGCCGCCGTCTCTTTTCGGCGTCTCCGGCTGAGTCGGCTGGGGCGCCCTCACCATGTCTTCGATCCGCGACGCCGCGGTATCGATCTTCTCTTGCGGGAACGTGATATTGATCGTCACGGGCACGCAGCCGGCCAGGAGCGCCACGAGCCCGATCAGGGCGGCGGATTTCAGTCCTTGCATGGGATTACCTCCCTTGGTCTGTGGTTGTCGACACCACCCTCGTCAAAAACGAGAGCGGGAGATTTTGGATGTTGATCGCCTTCACCTTGGGGGGAAAGATCCCGAAGCGCTCCTTCCCAAGAAGTGAAAGCGAGATTCGGACCTCCTGCTCCACGGTTCGCGCCTCGGCGGTGAGAGACTTGTAGGGAAACTCTGAGAGGTTTTCCAGGGTTGTTCTCAGCACCCCCGAGGGGTCGGCTTCCGCGTAGCTGAGCAGCTTCTTGAGCATCTCGATGTTGACCTTCCCCCCCGGCTCCGGCACAGTGAGACGCCCGCCCGCCTCCACTTTCCCAGACGCCTCGCGGCGGCCCGCAATCAAGTAGCTCGCCGTTCCGGTCACGCTGGCGCCTGACATCTGGTAGCCTGAGACGAGGCGGGAGAGGTCAATCTGGCGGCCATCGAGACGGAACTGAGCTGAGAGCCCTGTCCTGGAAAGCTCGGCCTCGAGCCACCCCTCCCCTCGCCCTCCATAGTGAGAGTAAGTCATGTTGGGAAGCGTGAGCTTGCCATCAACGAATCTGATCACGGCCCTGAGATCGTCAACCACCACTCCTCCGCTTCGAAGCTGGCTGACCAGGAGATTTCCCGAGGCGGCCTCTGGGTCTGCGCCGTAACGAATCGGCAACCGAACCGACGCCTGGGTTACCGAAATCTCTGGGCGCTCGAGCTGGCCCTGCGGAAGCTCCAGGCTGAGGTCACCCTTGAATCTCGGGCCCGCTCCCCGCCAGTCGTATACCCCGTCAATGGATGCGTTCCCTCGCAATGACGCGCGCCACCCGGGGAAAATTTTCTGAAGTGGTTCCAGGGCTGGAACTGTCAGCGTTACTGCCAATGCGTGAGCCGAAGTGCGAGCCGGACGAGCTGTGAACTGCGCAACCATCTCTCCGCTCGGGGCGGTGAAGGAGAGTGCCGCGCGCTCCAACAGATCGAAAGCGAACTCTTGCAAGCGGAGCCGCGCTTGACCGGTCACGCCGAGCGTCGCGGGGAAGCCCATGACCCCGCTCTCAATCCTCGGCGCGCGGAGGTTCGTCTCGA
Source organism: Candidatus Methylomirabilota bacterium (assembly GCA_035288345.1). Taxonomy (GTDB): domain Bacteria; phylum Methylomirabilota; class Methylomirabilia; order Rokubacteriales; family DATEAO01; genus DATEAO01. The sequence continues at coordinate 4,508 of DATEAO010000241.1, forward strand.
TCACCCGCGTCCCATTCGGGCTGGAAGGACTCGCCGTGGCCTCAACGGAAAGCATGGCTCCTTTGGCACCCTCTTCAGGGCGGGTGTGCATGCGCGCCGCGAACGAGTACATCCGGGCCGCGAGCTGCGCGCGCCCAACCGACCAGTCAGGAGCGATGGCGAGGTCCACGTTCCCTTCAACGCGCTCGGCGTCAATGAGGTACTCCGAGGCGGGTTGGGTGAAGCCAAAAAGAGAACGCCACGGTTCCACGGCGAACGGCGTCACCGTAAATGCCGCGTTGAAGCTTCGATTGTCGGCGCGACCTTGAAGCAGTCCCTCCACCCGATTTCCTCCGACGTGACCGGTAAGGTTGACAGTTAGACGGCTCGAGAGACCGATCTCTTCCAGGGAACCTTTCGCCGCCAACGCGAGTTGTGGCTCCCACATAATCTGAAGCCCGTCCACGGTCAAGCGACCGCTATCGGCCCGATAGCTGAACGCCAGCTTCCCGGTTATCTCAGATCGGCCCGCAGGGGCGGCGCTGAACTGACCCCGGGCCTCTACAAGCGGGGAGTCGGACACACGCACGATCGCCCGAGCGTTCACGCGCTCAGGACGGGGGATGTGCGAAGGCCAAAATGGATGGAGCGCCGAGGGTGCTCCATCCATCTCGAGGGCGAGCACGACCACTTCGCCCTCTGTCTGGCTGCCGACGTGGATGACGAACGGCTCTTTTTGAGATCCAAATGAGAGCGTGAATCGCGCCTGGCCATCGGCCTGCTTGTCCCCGGTCAGATCGAAGGTCAGCTTCTCCGGGCCTGAGCGAAGCTCTCCACCGTGCAGCTCGAGGTGAAGTGTCAGAGGCCAACTGAGAAAGTCGCGAATCATCGCCCTGAGCTGCCTGATGGCATCGGCGGTCGGCGCGGCCATCGGCTCAGCGCGATCAGCAAGCGTCACCGTGGTTGAGAGGAGTTGAACAGAGAGATGCCGCCCCCGGGGAAAGACGAATGGCATCAGCCCGCCGTCGACTCGGATTTCACGAATGGAGAGCGCGCCGCCCCACGCCTCGCTCGGGGGAAGGCGGATCCCCAGAAGTCGGAGTCGCCCGTTTCCTTCGCTCACCACACGGTCGATCTTGACCCGCACGCCGAACTCGCGGCTCACGTATTCCGAGAGGAGGCGGGCCGTGCGCCACTGATCCCCGAACACGTAGACCGCGACAGCCCCGCTCACCGCCACGACCAGAAGGAACAGGGCACAGACGGCAGTCAGGATTGGCCGGCCTCGAAGCCAAGACCACCAGCGCATGGCTCTATGCTAGCAGACGCCCTTGGGCGTGGCGATCTTTAGGTGAATTCGCTTCTTGACAGGCTGGACTCCGAGTGGAAGTGGAATGAGGGGAGCACGTTGGTGTACAGTACGTTAGGCCACGCTAAGGAGAATCGCATGCGCCATCGTTTCCGGTTCTGGGCAGTAGTGGGCGTTTTCCCCACGCTCCTCCTTTCCGCGTCTCCCGCTTTTGCCCAGCTCAGGGTCATCACTCCAAGTTCGCCCGTGCTCGTTCAGCATCTTCAGGTCTCGCCCGGGCTCCAAAAAATCATGGAGAAGCCGCGGTGGGCTGTCCTTCCTGGTGTCAGGATCGAAGGGTATATCGACTCTCGAGGGACAATGACCGTCGGCTTGCCAGAGGAGGAGCTTCAATCGGGGGCTTGCCGCAACTGCGCGATTGGCCGGGTTCAGGAGTGGAAGCCCGAAGGCCAGGGAGTGCTGCACTCGGTCAACCCAAGAGGACTGAAGCTCTCGTCCGTGAACCCTGTGAGCCTTATCTGCAAGCACGATGTCCAGCCGGGACGGCTGGTCTGCGACCTGCGCTGAGCATGATCGCAGAGCGGTCCGAGGCGGCGGCGTGACAGGGAGCCGCATCTATCGGCGTTTGGGTGAGCTCACTGTCGCGCTTTTTCTCCTGATCGTCTTCACTCCGCTGCCGAACCTCCTCGCCACATCGTTGGCCATACCGCCGCAGCTTGCCCCAGCCGAGGCCATCGTCGTGCTCGGAGGTGGCGGCGTCTGGCCGGACGGCACGCTGAGCAATCTCTCCCTCCGCCGCGCCCTCCACGGGATCCTCCTCCAGCAAAAGGGACTCGCGCCCCTGCTAGTTTTCTCGGGCTTCGAGCGGGATCGCCATCCAACAGAGCTCGAAGCTCGAGCCGATTTCGCGCGAGAGCTCGGCGTCCCTTCCCAGGCGACGCTGACGGTCAATACAACCACCACGCGCGATGAGGCGCGTCGCATCCAGGCGCTCCTGCGGCCAAGAGGCATTCGGAAGATTCTGCTGGTGACGGATTCCCAACACATGGCGCGGGCTCAGCTACTCTTCGAGCGGGCGGGGTTTGAAGTGTTCGCGGCCCCCGCGGACGATTTCTCAAACATCTCCGAGCACCCCGAGGGGCGGCTTGAACTCACCCGCCGGGTCCTCGAAGAGATCCTCGCGCGGCTCTACTATCGGCTCGCAGGATACCTCTGATTGCAGCGCGGGCGCCCGGGCTATCGCCCGCCCGCGCTCGCGCCGAGCTTAGCGGCGCGGGCAAAGAACCACGCTCGCGAGGGAGCGCGCGGTCGGGCGAGAGAACTGAACTGTCGCGCTGAGAGTGACGTGGAGGCGATATGGACGAACTCTTTCTTCTTATTCTCCTTGGACTGACCTCGGTGGGGGCCTACCTTATCGGAAAACGACGAGGGCTCTCGTGGAGTGAGTTTCACCGAGCCGTGGGGAGCATGCTGGAGTCGGTCGGGTTCAGTCTTGTCTTCTTCCTGATAAATCTGGGGCTGGGAGTCAGCCTCATCCTCGCAATCCGCGCGCTCACGCCGTGGTTCGTCTCCCTCTACCTCGCGGACAACGCGGTGCTGTTGATCCTCTCATTCCTTCAGGGGCTCACGTTTCAGTGGTGGCGCGCGACGTCCGCGCGGGAAGAGGGAGGGCAGGGGATCCCCCGCTAGTCACGGGCGGGGGCGATATCCGGCGGAACCTGGAAGAGATATTCCCGGAGGTAGCGGATCTCCTCGCCTTTGTCCTGAATGTCCACCCGCATCAGGTCCCGAATCGAGATCATGGAGAGGAGCCGGCCTGCACTCACCACCGGGAGATGGCGGATGTTCGCCTGGTCCATCTTCCGCATCGCCGACTGATAGTCCTCATCCGCGTCGGCAACCACAAGCTCCGTTGTCATCACGTCCTTGACCGAGGTCTTCGCCGGATCCAGCCCTTTCGCGAGCACGCGCTGGACAACGTCTCGCTCCGAGAAGACGCCAACCAGCCTCTCGCCCTCGAAGACAGCCACAATCCCAACGTTATGGCCCGCCATCATCTGCACCGCCTCGGCCACCGCGACATCACGCTGGACTATGAAGAGAAAGCCGTAACGCATGATCTCCCGAAGCTTCTTCATCGCTGCCTCCCCTATGTCTGGAGCGGCCTTGTCCCCTCGCGGGGCCACATCAGCAGAAAATCCGCCTCTTTCGCAAGAGGACAGGAAGAGTTGTCCAAGAAGCCTCTCAGACCAGTGTGATGAAACTCTAATGCCGACGGCCAAAGCTGTCAAGACGATGCACTGCTCGAAAGTTCTTTTTTGCACAAACAAAAAAGGCGCCGAAGCGCCCTTTGCTCCAACAGCCTGCCAGTGTTGCTTGTCAGTGTTGAATGGCGGGCTCGACGGGACTTGAACCCGCGACCTCTGGATTGACAGTCCAGTGTGCTAACCAAGCTGCACCACGAGCCCGCGCTGCGATGTATCAATGCTGGTAGGCGGAACAGGGATCGAACCTGTGACCTCGGCCTTGTAAGGGCCGCGCTCTCCCAACTGAGCTACCCGCCTGCGCCGCGTCATTATCACAGAATCGCGCCGTTGGTGTCAACGACGCAAGCCATCCGCTGTCAGCCCTCAGCAATCAGCCGGCGTAGAGACCGATGGTCCTTCGACCGCTGAAAGCTGACGGCCCCCTACAGATTTCTCCGAAATCTCAACGCTGGGGGCACCCATGCTGGGTTTGGCGTTCCGCCAAACCGATGGGTGCTGAATGCTGAACGCTATAGGAACTCGACGAAGATCGAGTCCGAGACGAGGCGGCCGGATTCGGTCAGGCGGATAATCTCACGCTCTTGGACGATGTGCCCCTGAGCCTTCCATGCCTCAAGGAGCGCGTCGCGCGACGGGCCGAACCGCTCCCGAATCCATGAAAGCGGCACGCCCTCCTGGAGGCGAAGCCCGAGGATGATACGGTCTGAAGCGAGCGTGCTCGCCGTCAACTCCTCCCGCTGTCCGATCGGACTCTGGTCGCGCTCTAGGAGAGAACAGTACCGATCAACCGGCTTCACGTTGGAGTAACGGACTGAACCGAGGAAGCCGCACCCGCCCGGTCCCAAGGCCAGATACTCCTCAGTCCTCCAATAGATCTGGTTATGGACGGAACGGAAGCCGGGGCGGGCGTAGTTCGAGATCTCGTAGTGCTCGTGGCCGGCCTCGGCGGTCAGGCGCACCGCGCTCCAATACTGGGTGACTACCTCATCCTCGTCTGGAAGCCCCGATACCCCTCTGGATCCCCAGAGGCTCCCGTCATCGAGCGTCAAGCCGTAACACGACAGATGATCCGGCTGCCAAGTGAGGACTTCCCGAAGCGTTCGCTCCCAACCGAACAGATTCAAGCCGGGCAGCCCGTAGATGAGATCGACGTTGACATTTGTGAAACGGGCTGCTCGCGCTGCCTCATAGGCGCTCTTTGCCCCGCTGGAGTTGTGAAGCCGGCCAAGCCGAGTAAGAAGACCGTCATCCAGGCTCTGAACGCCGAGGCTGATCCTGCTCACCCCTGCACAACGGTACGCCTCGAATTTCTCCCGATCCACGCTTTCGGGATTGCACTCCACCGTGATTTCGGCATCCGGCTGGAACTGAAAATACTTCCTGATGTGGTCCAGCAGCCCGGCGAGCTCATCTCCTGAGAGCAGCGAGGGGGTTCCCCCACCGAAGAAGACGCTCCGGATGCGAATGCTCGATGCCCCCGCCGCCTGCCCGTACTGTTCGATCTCACGATGGAGCGCGTCGAGAAAGCGCTCCATCGCCTGAGGGTCGTACGGCCCGGTATTGAACGAGCAGAAGTGGCACCGCTCCAGGCAGAACGGAATGTGGAGATAGATGCCAAGGACCGGGGTCCGGGGTCCGGGGTCCGGGGTTGGCACTTCAGATCCCGGACCTGGGAGTTGAGGGTCAGGGGTCCAGGGTTCGCAAGACAGTCCCGAGCCCGGAATCCCGAGTTCCGGAGTCAGCTTCCCTCTGCCGCGTCGAGATGCGAGCATCACAAGGCCCGAGGGAGGAGCCGACCGGAGACGTACGCGGTGGTACGTTGAGGATCGGCGACGACCGAGAACGCGGTGAGGCGACGCATATCGGCGCGGCGCTAGTAAATCAGCTTGCCGAGGCGAACCCAGCGTGGCCATCGCTTCTCCGAGTCCCACGACCAGTAGATCATGAACGCCTTGCCGCGGATCTTCTCCCGCCTCAGAAACCCCCAGTAGCGGCTGTCTTGGCTGTTGTCGCGGTTGTCACCCATGACGAAATACGAGCCCGCGGGGATCACCACCGGACCGTACTCATACTGCGTCTGGGTCGAATCTGAGAAGTAAGCGTGGGGATCATCCAGCGGCTTGCCGTTTACGAAGATCGTGTGGCCCTTGATCACGATCTCCTCGCCGCCCATTCCGATGACGCGCTTGATAAAATCCCGCTTCTCATCCCAGGGATACTTGAAGACGATCACGTCGCCCCGCAGTGGCTCCTTGAAGCGATAGATGAACTTGTTGACCAGGATGTAATCGCCGACCAGCAGTGTGGGGATCATCGACCCCGAGGGAATGGTGAACGCTTGGACCACGAACGTCCGGATGAGGAGGGCGAGCAGCACCGCGATGATGATCGCCTCGACGTACTCCCGGACAAGGGATTTTTTCTTCTTCGTCACCTGCTCTGTCGCGGTCACTTCCGTGGACTCGTCCATTGCTCCCTCTCAGCTCTTCAGCACGGAGAGGAAGGCCTCCTGAGGGATCTCCACCTTCCCCAACTGCTTCATGCGTTTTTTCCCTTCCTTCTGTTTCTCCAAGAGCTTCCGTTTCCGGGTGATGTCGCCGCCGTAGCACTTCGCCGTCACGTTTTTCCTGATCGCCTTCACCGTTTCTCGGGCAATGACGCGACTGCCGATGGCGGCCTGGATCGCCACTTCGAACATCTGTCGCGGGATCACGGCGCGGAGCTTCTCAACCAGGGCCTTCCCCTTTTCAAGGGCCTTCTCCCGATGGATGATCACGCTCAGGGCATCCACCGGCTCCCCGTTTAACAACATTTCCAGCTTTACCAGCTCAGAGGGACGGAACTCGATGAGGTCGTAGTCAAACGACGCATAGCCCTTTGACAAGGATTTCAGCTTGTCGTAGAAGTCCACGATCACCTCGGCCAGGGGGAAGTCGAAGGTGATGTGCACCCGCTTCCCGATGTATTCGAGCGACTTGTGCTCGCCCCGCTTCTCCTGCGCCAGCTTGTAGACCGGGTTCATGTATTCCGTGGGCACGAAGACCGATCCCCTGACGTACGGCTCTTCGATCTGCTCGACGTGGCTCAGCTCGGGAAGTTTTGCCGGGTTATCGACCTCGATCACCTCGCCGCTCGTCTTCACGACCCGGTACCGAACGCTCGGCGCGGTGATGATGAGCTGGAGGTTGAACTCTCGCTCGAGCCGTTCCTGAACTATCTCCATGTGGAGGAGCCCCAGGAAGCCGCAGCGAAAGCCGTAGCCCAGCGCAAGCGATGTCTCTGGCTCGAAGGTCAGGGCCGAGTCGTTCAGGTGGAACTTCTCAAGCGCGTCCCTCAGCGCCTGATAGCCGGTGTCCTCGACCGGGTAGAGGCCGGCGAACACCATCGGTTTGGCGTCGCGGTAGCCGGGGAACGGCTCCGCGGTCGGGCGGGACGCGTCCGTGATCGTCTCTCCCACCTTCGCATCGGCGACCCGCTTGATGCCAGCGGTCAGGTACCCCACCTGACCGGCCGTGAGCCCTTCGACCGGAAGCATCGCCGGCGTGAACACGCCGACCTGCTGAGCTTCGTACACTTTGCCGTTGGACATGAGCAGGCACTTCATCCCCGGCCTCACCCGGCCGTCGACGAGACGCACGTAGACGACTACCCCCTGATACGGATCGTAGAACGAATCGAAGACCAACGCCTTCAACGGCCTCTCCGGGTCTCCCGACGGTGGAGGGATTCTCTTGACGATGGCGTCGAGCACCTCGGGGACCCCCCGCCCTTCTTTGGCTGAGATCAGGAGCGCTTCATCGGGGTCCAGCCCGAGGATCTCTTCGATCTGGCGCTTCGTCCCCTCGACGTCGGCCTGTGGCAGGTCGATCTTGTTGATGATCGGGATGATGGTCAGGTTGGAGTTGAGCGCGAGATAGAAATTGGCCAGGGTCTGCGCCTCGACTCCCTGAGCGGCATCGATGATGAGGAGCGCCCCTTCGCACGCAGCGAGTGACCGAGACACTTCGTAGGAGAAGTCGACATGCCCGGGTGTGTCAATGAGGTTCAGCGTGTAGTCGTGGCCATCACTCGCGCGGTAGAGCAGGCGGACTGTGTGGGCCTTGATGGTGATCCCTCGCTCACGCTCGAGATCCATCGAGTCCAGCACCTGGTCCACGGCCTTCTTCGGGTCCATGGCACCGGTGAGGCCCAGCAGCCGGTCAGCCAGCGTGGATTTCCCGTGGTCGATGTGGGCCACGATGGAAAAGTTTCTGATCCGCTCTAGCATTGTTGAATGTTGAGGAGCGCGTGTACAAGGCGACGCGTGTCGGCGTGGATCGTCTCCACCTCGGCCTCGCTCGGCGCCTCCACGTAGACCCGGAGGACCGGCTCAGTGCCGGAAGGGCGAATCATGCACCACGCGCCGTTCCCGAGCCAGTACTTTCGCCCATCGAGGTCCTCCAGCTTCACGACCGGATGGCCGCCCAGGCGCTCAGGTGGTCGTCGCTCAAGCTCATGGAGGAGCCGTCTGCCGTCCTCGGGATGGAGTTCGGTGTCCTGACGCCGGTAGACGAACCGCCCGACCTCTGACTCCAAATCGCTGAGGAGCTGGTCGAGCCCCTTGCCTTCGACCACTATCAGCTCGGAGAGCAAGAGGGCTGCGAGAAGACCGTCACGCTCGGGGAGATGTCCTTTGATGCCAAATCCTCCTGACTCTTCGCCTCCGATCAGGATATCACGGGAGAGCATCAGCTGGGCGATGTACTTGAATCCGACTGGCGTCACCGTGAGCGGGCAACCCAACCGCTGAGCCAGCCGATCGACCTGCACGCCCATCGCAAACCCTTTCACCACCTCGCCGCGCCATCCGCGATTGCGGTAGAGGTGGTGAAGGAGCAGTGGAAAGAGCTGGTGCGGGCTCAACACCGTTCCGGTGGGGGTGACGGCGCCGAGACGATCCCCGTCGCCATCAGTGGCGAGACCGGCGTCAGCGTTCCGCCCCTTCACCTCTCTGACCAGATCATCCAGATACGGGGGGATCGGCTCAGGGTGAAGCCCGCCAAACAGCGGATCTGGACGATCGTGGATCGTCTCGACTCTCCCCCAGTGCTGAGGACAGAGCCGCGCGAAGAGGCCATCGCCTGCCCCATAGAGAGGATCGTAGACGAAGCGAAGCGGCCGTGGCGGGACAGCCGTCTGATCGAGCAGCGCTCTGATTGCGTCGATATAGAGCGGCAGGAGGTCCGTCGCTTGAATCAAGCCCGACTGGCCGGCCTCTTCGCGCGCAAGCCTGCGCGGCGGGGTCTTCCCGATCGCTGACTCGACTTTGGCCGTCAGCTCGGCGGGCGCCGATCCGCCGAACGAGGCCTTCAGCTTCAGGCCATTGAACCAGAAAGGATTATGACTGGCAGTGACAACGACTCCGGCAGCGGCGTGAAGCGCGAACACCCCGTAGGCCACGACCGGCGTCGGTACCGGCGGCGCCGAGAAGAGCACTTGAAAGCCGTTCCCAGCCAGGACCTCGGCGGCAAGTGCGGCGAAGCGGTCGGAGCCGAATCGCGTGTCGTGGCCAACCACCACCGGACCTTTTGCGGGCTCCGCCCTCAGCGTGTCGGCGATCGCCTGGGTCACGACCGCCACGTTGGCTTCAGTGAACTCTTCGGCAATCACTCCTCGCCAGCCGTCGGTGCCGAATCGGATCGGCTTCACGAACGGCTTCCGAGAATCGAGTAGTCTGGGACGACCGCTCCTTGACCGAGCACCGCGTCTTGAACGACCACGTGCGCCCCGATCCGGCAGCCCCGTCCGAGCAGAGAGCTTGCGAGCGCGCTCTCCTGGCCCACCACCGACTCCTCCCAGAGCACAGAAGACTCCACCACCGCGGCGCGTCCAATTCGAGCGCGGGCGCCGAGCACAGCAAACGGCCCAAGCGTCGCCCCGGGCTCAATCTCCACCTCTGGGCCAATGAGCAGCGGAGGCCGGTAGTGGCACCGCGCATTGAGGGTCGCGCCTTCGGCTGCCCAGATCCCCTCGGCGAGCCGCTTTCCGGGGATCGGGAGCGGACTGTCCATAGAGCCAGACAGAAGGTCGCGGTGAGCCTGGAGATATTTTGCCGGCGTCCCGATGTCGAGCCAGTAACTGGGGGAGACGTAGCCGAACACCGGGATCCCGCGCTCCAGGAGCGCTGGAAAGAACTGTCGCTCAATCGAATAGGGCACTCCCTCGGGGATCTCATCCAACAGCTCACGCTCCAGCACATAGGTCCCCGCGTTGATCGTGTCGGTGGTGATCTCTTCCGCTGATGGCTTCTCGCGGAACCGGCGCACTCGTCCCGAAGGCTCGAGCTCGATGAGTCCGTACTGGGTCGGGTCAAGCACCCGCGTCAGCACGATGGTGGCCTTGGCTCTGTTCTCTTCGTGAAAGCGGCAGACCGCGGTGAGATCGAGGTCGGTCAGGATGTCTCCGTTGCAGACCACCAGGCGGCCGGAGAGAAGGTCGGCCGAGTTCCGGACTCCACCGCCGGTTCCGAGTGGAGATTCCTCCATCCGGTATCTGAGCCTCACATCCCCCACGGTGCCTTCCCCCATGACCGCGCGAATCGCATCGGGACGATGGGAGACGCTCAGGATCACATCCTGGATCCGATGACGCGAGAACAGCGCGAGCTGATAGTGGAGAAAGGGGATGTTGAGCAGTGGCACCGTGGGCTTGGGTCGATCGAGCGTGAGGGGACGGAGCCGGGTGCCTTCACCCCCAGCAAGAATCACCGCCTGCATGTTCCCCCGGATGTCAGATGACTGATCTCGGATGTCGGATCTCATCGAAACCCAGAGATCTGTGATCTGGCATCTGTGATCAAGCGGTCGGGCTCCAGTCGCTCGCCTCGCTGATCAACATCACCGGAATGCCGTCGCGAATCGGATAGGCCTTGCGGCACGCGGCGCAGATAATCCGCGTCTCCTCAAAGAGGAGGCTGCCCTTGCACGCCGGACAAGCCAGAATCGATTTCAGCTCTTCGTCAATCATAGCTTAACACTCGGAGGGAGGCGCGCCCCCCTTCCGAACCTCCTTGGTTGCAGCGCGGGCACCCGGGCTTACGCCACGCCCACACTCGAATGCGAGCAACAAGGGCGCGGGCGCGATGCCAGTCCGGGTGCCCGCGCCATAATAAATCGCCCGCCCGTGCTCGCCTGTATTCAGAGCCTTGTGGTCACGCTCGCCCCGCCCGCCCTCACGCAAGAGTTTAGCGTTTCACCTCCTTGCTGAAGTAGTCGACGGTTCGACGCAGCCCTTCCTCCAGAGTGACCTGAGGGCTCCACCCCAAGAGCGTCTTGGCCCGGCTCGGATCCACCACGCTCCGCAGCTGCTCACCGGCCTTGGCGGGACCATGAACCGCTTTCACCGGGTGGTCAACCCAGCGGCTTAACTCCTTCAGCAGGCCGTTCACGGAAGTCTCGGTCCCGGTCCCCACATTCACCGGCCCGTTCACCTCCTGCCGCTCAAGCGCGCACGCATTGGCCTCCACCACGTCTCCGACATAGACGTAGTCTCGAGTCTGCTCCCCGTCCCCGTTGACGATCGGCGGCTCTCCCTTCAGCAGGCGGTGAGAAAAAATGGCGATCACCCCCGCCTCCCCAAGCGGATTCTGCCTCGGCCCGTAGACGTTCGCGTACCGAAGCGCGATCCATGAGATCTGGTAGAGCATCTGCCAGCACGCGAGATAGTGCTCAACTGTCAGCTTGGTGATGCCGTACGGCGAGGCGGGACGCGCGGGATACGTCTCAGGCGTCGGCAGCACGTCGGCATCTCCGTAGACCGCGCCGCCAGAAGACGCAAAGATCACGCGCCTCACTCCGAACCGCCGGCAGCACTCCAACAGATTCACCGTGCCCACCACGTTCACCAGGGCGTCGAACTGGGGATCGGCCACCGAGCGGCGAACTGCGGCCTGGGCCGCGTGGTGGTTGACCACATCCGGGCGTTCTTCGGCAAAGCACTCACCAAGCCTGGGGCTCCTGACGTCCACGTTCACGAAGCGCGCCCGAGGATTGACCTGCGCTCGAGACCCTGTCGCGAGGTTGTCCACCGCGACCACCTCGTGACCCAACGCGAGGTATCGATCGACGACATGCGAGGCAATGAAGCCCGCCCCGCCGGTGACCAATATTTTCATCGCGCGTTGAGCTTCGTTTGGAACCACTCGATGGTCCGGCGAAGGCCGTCATCCACGTCCACCCGAGGCTCCCAATGAAGCAATTGGCGGGCGCGGGAGATGTCGGGCTGGCGAACCTTGGGGTCGTCCGTGGGGAGCGGCCTGAACACGATCTCGCTCGAGGAGCCAGTGAGCGCGATGACTCGCTTGGCCAGATCCAGCAGGGTCATCTCGTGCGGGTTCCCCAGGTTCACCGGATCAGGGGTCGAGGCGTGCATGAGCCGCCAGATCCCTTCGACCAGGTCATCGATATAGCAGAAGCTGCGGGTCTGAGAGCCATCTCCATAGACAGTGAGCGGCTCACCCCGGAGGGCCTGCGTGATGAAGGTCGGGATCGCGCGGCCATCGCGAATTCGGATCCGGGGCCCGTAGGTGTTAAAGATGCGGGCGATCCGGCTCTCGAGCCCATGAAAGCGGTGATAGGCCATCGTCATCGCCTCGGCGAAGCGCTTGGCCTCATCGTACACTCCGCGCGGCCCAACGGGGTTCACGTTCCCCCAGTAGTCCTCGCGCTGCGGGTGAGACAAGGGATCGCCGTAGACCTCGGAGGTCGAGGCGAGAAGAAAGACCGCCCGCTTCTCTTTCGCCAAGCCGAGCGCCTTGTGCGTGCCCAGCGCCCCGACCTTGAGAGTTTGAATGGGCAGCTCCAGGTAATCGATCGGCGAGGCGGGGCTCGCAAAGTGAAGGACGTAATCGAGCGGGCCGGCGATGTAAATGTAGTTCGTCACATCGTGCTTGATGAACGTAAAGTGATCGGAGCGGATGTGCTCGATGTTCTCGGTGGTCCCGGTGAGGAGGTTATCCAGCGCGATGACGTCAGCGCCCTTGCCGAGCAAGAAGTCGGCCAGGTGAGACCCGATGAACCCCGCGCCGCCAGTGATGAGCACCCGCATAGTGGCGCGCGTCAGCTCGGGACAACGGGCCGCCGACCAATTGAGTGGTAAGCAAAGCCGAGCCGGCGGATCCGCTCGGGCTCGTAGATGTTCCTGCCATCAAAGATGATCGGCCGGCGCATGGCCTGCTTCACGCGCTCCATGTTGAGGAAGCGAAACTCATTCCACTCGGTGACAATGGCCAGCCCGTCCGCCCCTTCGGCCGCCTCATACGCCGAGTGCGTATAGACAATGCCGGGCGGGAGCAGTGGCTTGGCGTTCGCGACCGCCACGGGATCATAGGCCCTCACCGTCGCGCCCGCCTTCACGAGATCACTGATCACCTCAAGGCTTTTCGCGTCTCGCATGTCGTCGGTGTTCGGCTTGAAGGCCAGCCCGAGCACGGCGATCACCTTGTCGCTGAGCGGCGAGAGCGCGTTCTGGATGATCTGGACAAAGCGCTGAGATCGCTCCCTATTGATCGTCACCACCGCCCGCAGCAGCTTGAAGTCGTAGTCGAGCTTGGCCGCGGTGTGG
>DATEAO010000242.1:0-4935 GCA_035288345.1 Candidatus Methylomirabilota bacterium
CTGCACCAGCTTTTGCGAGAGATCCCAGAACGCTCTCTGGTTCGGAGCGAGGTCCCTTGCCCCAGTGAGCGGAAGGGAGTGGTGATGCGACGTCTGATCGAGGCCGCCCGGGGGCAAGGTGTGGAGTTGATCGAAGGGGTCAGGTTTAAGCGCGATGACGACTGGGTCACCGCGATTCCTGATCCTGACCGGAGCTGTTTTAACGTGGTGGTGGAGTCGACGTCGCGGTCGCGCGCGAACGCGTTGAGCGAGGAGTATCGCGAACTGATCGCGCACTATCGCGAAGGCGGCGCAGGCTGATGAAAAAGGCCCATCTGCTGCGGAGCGAGATGTCAGATCACAGATGTCAGAATGGGATGTCAGATTTCGGATGTCGGATCTCAGAAGTTCGACCAACTGACATCCGAGATCCGAGATCCGAGATCTAAGACAACACCTATGATTCGATTCGGCACGTCAGGATGGCGCGCGCGCATCGCCGGCGAGTTTACCTTTGACAATGTGAGACTGGTCGCCCAGGCTGCCGCTCTCTACTGGAGAGACCAGGCCGGGGGACGTCCTGTCATCGTGGGGTACGACACTCGCTTCCTCTCGGAGCGATTTGCGAGTGAGGCGGCCCGAGTGCTTGCCGAGAATGGCTTGCGAGTTCTGCTCTCAGACCGCGCCATTCCGACCCCGACGGTCGCTCACGCGGTCGTACGCGAAGGAGCGATCGGTGGTGTGAACATCACGGCAAGCCATAACCCGCCCGAGGACAATGGGATCAAAATCTCCGGCGCAACTGGCGCGCCATTGCTGCCTGAAGCGACCGGGACGATCGAAGCGCTCATTGTCAATCTCGCGACAAATCCCTCTCCGGGACGGGCGCAGGTGAGCGCGGGAGCTGTTGAAGAGCGTGAGTTCGTATCGGCATACCTTCAGCACCTCGAGCGCGTTGTGGACCTCAACAGTCTGCGTCAGCGGTCACTAAAGATTGTTGTGGATGTCCAGTACGGGACCGCGCTCGGGGTTCTCGACCGTGCGCTGGCGGATTCCGGCGCTGAGGTCCGGTGCCTCCACGGCTGGCGGGACGTGATGTTCGGAGGGCACCGTCCGGAGCCCACGCCGGAGACGATGGGAGAGCTCGTGACCGCCATGAGGGAGGAGCAGGCGTTGCTGGGGCTCGCCACAGACGGGGATGCCGACCGCTTTGGTGTCGTGGACCGCGATGGGAGCCTGCTCTCCGCGAATCAATTTCTGGCGGTCGTGCTCTATCATTTGCTGAAGCACCGGGGCTGGCGGGGCGGGGTCGCTCGCTCGGTCGCGACCACGCATCTGCTCGACGCGATCGCGAAGGCGTACGGCTGCCCGGTGTTGGAAACGCCCGTTGGGTTCAAATATCTTGGCGAGCTGCTCAGCTCCGGCCAGGCGATCTTCGTGGGCGAGGAGTCCGGCGGAATGAGCCTTCGCGGTCACCTCCCGGAAAAAGACGGAATTCTTGCCGGGCTCCTCGCGGCCGAGATCATCGCCACCTGGCAGCAGCCCCTCTCCTCGATCATTGAGGAGATCCATCGCGAGGTCGGGCCCAAATGGACCGCGCGAGTGGACACGCCGCTCACTCCGGCCATGTCAAGCCGCCTCACTGAACGCCTCGCCGCGCCGCCTGATCGAATCGGCCCCTTCAGAGTTCAGGGCCACTCCACCCTTGATGGGCTGAAATGTTTCTTCGATGAAGACGCCTGGATCCTCATCCGGGCCTCGGGGACTGAGCCGCTCGCTCGACTCTACGTCGAAGCCGCCTCCGAAAAAACTTTCGGGACACTCCGTGATGCTGCCCAGCGCCACTTCTTCGAAAGCTAAAAAGCGCCGGCTCGACCAGCTGCTGGTATTGCGCGGACTCGTGCCGAGCCGTGAGCGGGCGATGCGTCTGATCCTTTCAGGGTCGGTGCTGGTGGATGGTGAGCGCCGATCCAAGCCCGGTCAGTTGGTCTCAGCAGATTCGGCTGTCGCACTGCTGAATCGCCCGCCATACGTGAGCCGTGGAGGCGAGAAGCTCATCCATGCGCTGAAGAGCTTTCGGATCACGGTCAATGATCGGGCCTGCCTCGATATCGGCGCATCAACCGGGGGCTTCACCCATTGCCTCCTCCTTCAGGGGGCGAGCCGGATGTACGCGGTGGATGTGGGGAAGGGGCAGCTTGATCAGCGCCTCAGGAACGACCCGCGCGTGGTCGTGATGGATGAGACAAATGCCAGGTTTCTCGTGCCGGAGGATTTTGCTCCTCGGCCCACGCTCGCCACCGTGGATGTCTCATTCATCTCGCTGGAGAAAGTGCTGGGAGCTGTCGCGGCTTGCCTCGACGAGCCGGGTGAGGTCATTGCGCTGGTGAAGCCGCAGTTCGAGGTGGGGCGGGGTCAGGTTGGGAAAGGGGGAGTGATTCGCGATCCCATCAAACACCGGCGCGTCCTGTCTCGGGTGGTTGAGTTTGCCATAGGCTCTGGCCTTTCCGTGCTCGGTCTGACGGCATCGCCGCTTCGTGGCCCGAAGGGGAATCGAGAGTTCTTCGTCCACCTCAGCCGTCGCGGCGAGTCGGTCCAAGGTCTGGAGGAGCAGATCAGCGATGTGGTCAATGCCGGCTGATCGGGGTCAGGGGCCAGGGGTCCCTGAGGATGAACACCGGGGTCCGGGGTCAGGGGTTCGGGGCTGGCATTTCGGATTCGGAGGAGAACGGTGAAGCGCATCGGGGTTGTCGCGAACGTTGATCGGCCTGAGGCGAAATCCGTCGTGCAGTCATTAGTCAGTTGGCTGCGCGAGCGAGGGATCCAGGTTGTCCTGGACCAGGACACCGCAGCGCTTGTTTCGGAGCCCACCGCGTGGGTCCCGAAAGCCGAGATCCCACGAGAGTCCGAGCTTGTGATTGTCTTGGGCGGCGACGGCACCCTGCTTTCCATGGCTCGCGTGATCGGCGGGCTCGGAGTCCCGATTCTCGGCGTGAATCTTGGCGGGCTGGGCTTTCTTACCGCCACGACGCTTGAAGAGCTGTTTCCCGGTCTGGAGGCGCTGTTGTCCGGTCAGGTGCTCGTGGAAGAACGGCTGGTATTAACCGCGAAAGTCCGGCGCCAGAAAGAGCAGTTGCATGAGGCGTTGGCGCTCAACGATGTCGTCATCACGAAGGGCGCCATGAATCGGATCATCGACCTCGAGGTCTCGGTCGAAGGGCAGTACGCGACGAGCTATCGGGCGGACGGCCTGATTATCTCCACGCCGACGGGCTCGACCGCGTATTCGCTCTCGGCCGGCGGCCCGATCGTCTACTCCACGATGGACGCGCTCGTGCTCACACCCATCTGCTCTCACACGCTGACGAACCGACCGATTGTGCTGCCCGCGGATCTTCGGATCGAAGTGACGCTCGTGAGCGAGCCTCAGGATGTGGTGCTGACCATGGACGGGCAGGTGGGCATGCCGCTAAAAGCTGGAGACGTGGTCGAGGTCAAGAAGTTTCCTTCACGCATCAAGCTGATTCGTTTTCCCCAGAAACATTTCTTCTCGGTGCTGAGGACTAAGCTCAAATGGGGCGAACGCTAGTCGCACACAAGTGAAGTGTGAAGCGTGAAGGGTGAAGCGAAGGAAGAACACGCAGGGAAGCTCATTCCCATTGCGCTTCACGCTTCACTCTTCACCCTTCACGTGAGTGGGTAAAATGCTGAGGGAGCTGAGGGTCAGGCATTTTGCGATTATCGAAGAGGCTACGGCTCCGTTCGGGCCGGGGTTCAACGTCTTGACGGGAGAGACCGGGGCAGGGAAGTCTATTCTCATTGATGCCCTCCTCCTTCTCTTGGGGGGCCGCGCCCAGACCGACCTCATCCAAACCGGAGCGGAGACCGCGTCTGTCGAGGCGCGCTTCGAGCTTGATCCGAAGTCAGCGGCCGCCCTCCTCCTCGAAGAGCTTGGCTACCGAATCGAGGAGGACCAGATCATTGTCCGTCGCGAGCTGAGCCGGACCGGGCGGCATCGGGCTTTTGTGAACGATTCGCCAGCCACCGTGGGGCTGCTGGAAAAGCTCGGAGCCATGATGGTGGAGATCCATGGCCAGCACGAGCATCAGCAGCTTCTCCAGGCCGCAAAGCAGATGGAGCTGCTTGATCGGTTCGCCAACCTCACCAACGGCTGTGAAGCGCTTGGCTCGAAAGTCCGTCACTGGAATGCGCTGCGAGAGGAGTTGGAGCGCTTGCGGCGTGGGGAGCGTGACCACGCCCAGAAGGAAGACCTTTACCGGTTTCAGTTGCAGGAGATCGACAGCGCCAGGCTCGAGCCGGGCGAGGACGACCGGCTCCAACATGAGCGCCGACGTCTCCAGCATGCCGTCCAGCTCGTTGAGGGTCTCACTCAGATCCTCGGCCATCTCTATGATGATTCGCGCTCCGCGTTTGCGGGTCTCACACGCGCCGAAGGGCTGTTGAAAGACCTCAGCAGAATCGACCCTGAGCTGGGAGAGCCGATCAAGGATCTGGAGACCAGCCGGATCCATCTGGAAGAGGCTGCCGTCGCGGCGCGACGATCCCGCGACCATGTAACGAGTGACCCTGAACGGCTGCAGGAGATCGAGGCGCGCCTCGACGCCCTCACCAAGCTGAAGCGCAAGTACGGCGACTCAGTCGAAGCGATATTAGCTTATCGAGCGAAGGTCCAGGAAGAGCTGACACAGCTCTCCACGAATGATGAGAAGAGCCAAGAGCTTGAAAAGCAATTGACCCAACTGACTCGTGAGATAGAAGGGGACGCCCTGGCCCTTTCTGAGAAGCGCGGCATAGCGGCCAAGAAGCTCGAGGCGCTTGCGAAGCGAGAGTTCAGGGGCCTCGGAATGGACGCGGCTCAGTTCGGGGTCGGGCTGAGCCGAGACCCCTCGCGTTCAGGCGAGCTTCAGGCAGGGCAAGGGTGGCGGGGAGGGTACA
>DATEAO010000243.1:0-9915 GCA_035288345.1 Candidatus Methylomirabilota bacterium
GATGGCCGAAGAACGAGTTAGCCCAACTCAGAGACGGGCAGACCGGACGGGGACTCTTCGACATGCAGATCACGGTCCTGCAAGGCGTCGGCAACTTCAGCTACGACTGCATAAGGGATTCGGCTGGTAACTTCTCCTCCTGTCAGGCCGTCCGCTACACTAGCACCATTGGATTTCAAGAGCGGCCATTCGTCCAGCTCCTGGATGCCCGGCGCTCACGTCCAGCCCCGGGCGGCGAACAAATGGTATTCGTAGGACCCGGACGAGCCGGGTCAGGACTTGATGATCGGGTCCTGGTTTGGAACCCTGGCACCCCGAGCGCGCGAATGCTCTTTCAACTTCCACCGATTGGAGAAAACGAGCACCTCTTGGGGTCGGTGACCGGAACCACCGCGATGGTCTTCGCCCCTGAAGCACGGTCGTTCCTGATTCCGTTGGCAGGCCCGCAACCTCCGATCTTCTTCCCGAATGATCTCAGCACCTCCTTCACGCTGCTGGAGCCAAGTCACCTCTACAACACCAACGACTTGAAGTTCTACCGGCTTCAGCCCCCGCTCCAGCGGACGCCGTTGCCCGCGAAGCTCGCGGAGGTTCCCGGCGGTAACCCGTTCGGAGATTTCCACGCGGTTCGGGTGCCTTAGCGAGTGAATTGCAACCCGGGCAAGATGGCGATGTGTTCGACGAGCGGGGGAAAGCAGATCCCTATACGACGAACTATAACGAATGACCGGAGAGGAGGCGGAGGAGGCGGGCGTCGGCGGGGGGAAATTGATAGTTGGAGAATTCTGACGGAGTGACCCAGCAGTAGGCCTGTCCTTGCTGGGGCCGGGGCGTTCCGGCGATGATCCGGCAGCGGAAGAAGTGGAGCATGACTTCCCGCTCCTCGTACGCGTAGATCTCCTGGTCGAGCTTGTCTCCAACCTCCACCTGGAGATCCAGCTCTTCTTTGATTTCTCGCATCAGGCACTCTTCCAGGCTCTCGCCTGACTTTCTCTTTCCTCCGGGGAACTCCCAGAGACCGGCGAGGTGGCTCTCCTGGCCCCGTTGGGTGATGAGATATCGCCCGTCTTGCTCGATGACGGCTGCCGCGACCTCGATCATTTCTCAAGCATTCAGCTGCCAGCGATCAGCCATCAGCCTGGAGAGGTGGTTGCGAGCGATGGATAACTCCGGCAGAAGCGTTTCATCGGGCAGGGGAGACAGCGCGGCGCTCGCGCGGTGCACCAGGTGGCGCCGAAGTCCATGAGCGCCTGGTTCCAATCATATGCGTTCCCCTTTGGGATCAGCGACTCCGAGAGGTCCCAGAGGAGCTTCGATCCCTTGAGCGTGGCCAGTTTCTTTGCCCCCAGGAACAACCGCCCGAGCACGCGCCTGACGTTGGTGTCCAGGATCGGCGCATCCTTCTTATAAGCGAACGAGAGGATGGCTCCTGCGGTGTAGCGCCCGATCCCCTTGAACGACTGTAACGCTTTGGCGTCGTCCGGAAGCTTGCCGCCGTATCTCGCTACCGACTCCCTCGCGATCATCTGAAGGTGCACCGGCCTGATGTTGTAACCGAGCGGATACCAATCTCTTTTCACCTTCTGGCGGGGCGCCTTGGCCAGAGCGGAAACGGTCGGATACTTTTGAAGGAACTCGTGATACTTCGGGATCACGCGATCGACCTGGGTCTGCTGGAGCATGATCTCGGAGACCAGGATTTTGTACGGATCGCTGGTTTGTCGCCACGGAAGCGTTCGGCCATTCCGGCGATACCAGGCCAGGAGCCTGCGCTGAAACAGTCGGCGAGTCGCCTCGTCCACGCGAGGAGGCAGCGATCGACTCACTCGATTCGGCTTTCTCTGAACCGCTCCACCTCGAACCGGAAGAGGTGAACGGGGGAGTCCTCAGGGATCCCGGCTTTTCGCTTTGCAATCGCCACCTGTTCCGCCACCGTCGTCACACGTTCAAGCGCAGGGAGCAAGAGTCCGCGACGTCCGAGCGCCTCAATCAGGACGCCGTAGCGTTGAGGGTCCAGTTCCTCCTCGCTGGCGATGGGCTCAAGGGGCGTGAGAATGTCGACCTCATAGAGGAGGTGGGCGAGCTCATCAGCCTTGATCGGCAGAAACCTTGGGTCCTCGGTGGCGGCCGCGATCGCGTTCATGATGATCTCGTGAGCGAGTGTGGGCCACTTGGCTTCTGTGGTCCCGATGCACCCACGGAGATCTGTCCCGTTTCGGATCGTCACGAAGGCCGGAGCTTGACGGCGAAGACTTTCCGTCAGTGTCGAGGGTGGCTTCACGACTTCGCCGACCTCGACATAGGACTCCACCGCTGCTCGCGCCAGGCTGAGCGCGGCGTGTTGGAGATCTACCTGTTTAAAAACTTTCGTACGCTCTGAGCGATCCCGGCAGAATCAAGGCCATGCTTTGCGTACAGCCTCTTGGGATCGCCGGATTCGCCGAACCCAACAACGCCGAGCCGGTTCACCGGCGTGGGGAGAAACTCACCGAGCAGCTCGGCCACCGCGCCACCGAGCCCGCCGTGGATTGAGTGGTCTTCGACCGTCACGACGTGACCGGTTTTTCCAGCCGAGCGGAGGATCAGCTCCTCGTCCAAGGGCTTCACGGTGGAAACGTTGACGACCTCAGCGGAGATTCCTTCTGAGTGGAGCAGCTTCGCGGCCTCGAGACAGTTAAAGACCACTCCACCCGTTCCCAAAATCGTGATTTCCTCACCCGGCTTCAGGACGACGGCCTTTCCGAACTCGAAGCGGTAGTCGGGTGGAGAGACCGGCTCTACGGCCTGACGGGTGAGGCGAAGGTAGAGCGGGCCCTGGTGCTGGACCGCATAGGCCACAGCTTGCTTGGTTTCCGTCTCGTCGACAGGCTGGATGATCGGAATGTTTGGAAGCGCTCTGAGGCACGCCATGTCCTCGAGCCCCATCTGGCTGTAACCGTCTTCTCCGATGGCGATTCCGGCGTGTGTGCCCACGATCTTCACGTTGGCTTCAGTGTAGGCTACCGACACGCGCAGAGTCTCGAACCGGCCAACCACGAAGCAAGCGAACGAGCAGACGAACGGGATCTTGCCCGACAGCGCGAGGCCGGCGCCAATCCCGATCATGTCGGCTTCGGCAATCCCCACGTTATAGGCGCGGTCAGGGTACGTGTTGGCGAACTTGCGTGTCATCGTTGACTTCGACAGATCGGCGTCCAGCACGACGACCCGAGGCTCCTTCGCTCCGATCTCGATCAGGGCTTCACCAAATGCAGCGCGTGTCGCCTTGGCGTTCATTAAAGTCCCTCGATTTCTCGCACAATCGCTGCCACGTGAGGCGTCTTCTTGAGGTAATCCGCCCAATCATTCTCCGCAACGCCGAGGATCTCCCGGATCGCCCGAATCCCTTCGTCCTTCTTTGGGGCCTTGCCGTGCCACTCCGGGTCATTCTCCATGAAGGAGACCCCTTTGCCTTTCACCGTGTGGGCCACGATGAAGCTGGGGCGCCCCTTGGTGGCTTCGGCCTGATCCAGCGCTTTATCGATCTGCCTGAGATCGTGGCCGTCGATCTCAATCACCGGCCAATTGAAGGCCTTCCACTTCTCAATCACCGGCTCAAGGTCCATCACCTTCTTCACAAAATCATCGAGCTGGATCTTGTTGTAATCGAGAATCACGCAGAGGTTGTCGAGCGGACGATCCGGCTGCCCGACGCGCGGCGCGGCCATGGCGGCTTCCCAGACCTGGCCTTCCTGGATCTCACCGTCACCGAGCATACAGTAGACTCTCGATGGCTTGCCGTCCAGCGTTGCCGCCAGCGCCATCCCGATAGAGATCGAGAGCCCTTGGCCGAGTGACCCGGTCGCGGCTTCGATTCCCGGCAGGCGGACGCGGTCAGGATGCCCTTGAAGAGGACTTTCGAGTTTTCTCAGCGTTGGCAGCAGCGACTCGGGGAAATAGCCTGCCTTGGCGAGCACCGCGTAGAGCGCCGGCACGCAATGCCCCTTCGAGAGAATCAAGCGGTCCCGGTCAGGCCAGTCCGGCCGCTTCGGGTCATAGCGCATCCTGCCAAAAACCAAAACGGTCAGAATGTCGATGGCGGAGAGCGATCCACCCGGGTGCCCTGACCCCGCGTGAGTGAGCATTCGAATGATCTGGACGCGGCACTCCCGGGCGATCTCACTCAGCTTGTCGTAATCGAGCGGCATTCAGTTTCTCCTTCGGGACGTGAAAAGTGAAGAGCTGGAAAACAGGAGTGCTGAGAAGCTGTTGAACCTGCAAATCAGTACCTAGTTCCAGGCTGATCAAAAAGGTCCAGATGCAAGGCGGCGAAAGTTGGGGCGACTGAGGCGTACGCGGTTGTACGTCGCAGGGAGGCACAACCGAGCCAACGCAGCAGATGGGCCTTTTTCATCAGCCTGCTAGTGACTCCATGAACCCCGCGATCTCATCGACCTTCACCCCGCTCACGGCGATCTCCGGCGCGTACACAACCTCATCAGCGGCCCAGACCAGCGTTCCCTTCACGTCCTTCGTGATCCCCACGATCTGGGCCAGGATCTTTTGAATGTTGTCGTTGATCCTGACCGTGTTCGCCTTGAGTGGGGCGGCGATCCGGCCGTCTCTGATGATAAACGAGTCCCCAACCACGGTGCAAGTGAAGTCGCCCGCTCTGAGCCCGTTGATCGGGTAGGTGTACCAGATCCGACCGACGTAGAGGCCATTGTTGACCTTGGCGATCAGCTCGTTCAGCGACACCGGATTGTTCCCCTCAACGATGATATTCGTGGCCGCGACCTGAGGCGGGCTGTCGAACTGGCGGCCGCCGCCACGGGTGAAGCGGAAGCCGTTCCGCGCGACCAACGCCGAGCGATATGATGCGGGATCAACCCCGAGCTTTTCCTTGGCCTGGGGGTCGTGGAGCAGGCGCTGCGCCTCATACCAGTTCGTCAGCAGGCCAACCAGCTCCCCGTTCTTGATCAGGTCGGTCCGGCCGGTCGGGAGCCCTTCGCACGTGATCCCCTTTGATCCCATCAGCCCGGGCATGGCGCCGTGGTCGCAGATGCTGAGAAGCGGCGAGGCCACTGGCTTTCCGAGCTTGCCGAGGAACGAACTGTTCCGTGAATAGAAGCTTCCCGCCTCGCACGAGGGAATCACGATGTTGTTCAGGAGATCGGTGACCGGCTGTTTACCGAAGATGATTGTGTATTCGCCTGACGG
This sequence comes from Candidatus Methylomirabilota bacterium, assembly GCA_035288345.1. Lineage (GTDB taxonomy): Bacteria > Methylomirabilota > Methylomirabilia > Rokubacteriales > DATEAO01 > DATEAO01. The sequence continues at coordinate 5,200 of DATEAO010000243.1, forward strand.
GACCCGTTCGCCGTCGATCGACCGAATTGAATTCTGGGCCGCGTCCACGCCTGCCTCGTCGGTGAAGTGGTCGAGGCGGGTCCCGGTCGACCAGCCTGAGCCTTTGGCGTCCTTGGCCTCGACCATCGCGGTGAGGAACCCCATGATCAGCGTAGATTCATCCGTCTGGACTTGGGGGATTCGGGTTGAGACGATGGCGACTCGCTCATGAAGAATGGTGACATCGCCACCGATGATCAGCCCAAGCCGCTTGAGGCCGGCTTCGCCTCCAGCCAGCTCCGCGAGCTTTGTTGAGGCCATAAAGGTTCGAAGCGCGCCACCGATGGCTTTCCAGCCGGCCTCCACCAAGCCTTCGTCTGGGACGGAGAGCAGCTTCGGATCGTGGTAGTCTCTGAGCGCGCGCGTTTCGCTGCCAGGCGAGGGAAGGGACCTGAACTCGGGGTCAGCGACCGCGCCTTTGCGCGCCTTCTCGAGCGCGCGCGTTGCGCCCTCCAGCGTGAGATCGCTCGGCTCGCTGCCGAACCCGACCTTGACGCCACCATCTGTCTTGACGACCGCTTGGATCCCAATCCCGTACGATTCGGTGGACTTCGGCTCCTCCACGCCATTGCACGGGATGTGAGAGGTGTAGTTGAGACGCGTGAGGAGCTGGCCGTTCGCCGCGGTGAAGACTTCGAACTCCTGAAGATCAGCAACCGTCTTCAGGTAGTCGAACGCTTGCCCGGCCGCTTGCGCAAGTTCGCTCGTGGTGATCATATCTTCTAGGCTCCGGTCAGCTTGGCCTGGCTCCGCATGGTGGGGCCGCCATTGCCGAGCTTCTTCACCTGCATCGGCTGCCCCTTGCCGCAATTGGGGATGGGATAGAGACGGAAGTCTCTGCCGACCGCGTCCACTTTGATCAGGTAGTCTTTGGTATCGGCCATGATCCCGCCGTCCCGATAGAGCTGGCCGAGCTGGCCGTTTCGGATCTCGTAGACCTTACGAGCCGAGATGCGGAAGTTCTCCCGGCTCTCGGCGATGGACGGCGTGCGATGCCCAACCAGATAGTAGCCGTGGTCCACCTCGGCGATGATGTCGCGCGGGTCCCGGTCCCCTCCAGCGAAGACGGTGTTCGACATGCGGATCAGCGGCGCGAGCGATGGGTCCGTGGCTTTCCAATGGCCGTTCGGATCACCGCCGAAGATGGCGGCGGTCTGGCGGCTGTTCATGAAGCCCACGAAGATTCCCTTGTCGATGTGGAGCACGCGCTTGGCCGGCGTCCCCTCGTGGTCATACTTGTAGTGACCGTATCCGGGCAGCGACGGGTCGGAATATGCGGTCACGAGAGGTGACGCGACGCGTTTCCCCACCTGGTGCTCGTCGAGGTTCCTTAGCAGCCACGACCGCCCGGCGTAGGCCGTCTCCATTTTGAGCACGCGATCGAGTTCAACGGGGTGTCCGATGATCTCATGAGAGACCAGGGTGTTGTAGTGCGGGTCAGTGACCACGACGACTTCGCGGTCAGCGGAGGGGAGCTGGGGCGCGTTGGCCACCTCGACGGCCTCTCTGGCCATATCGAGGGAGAAGTCGATGAACCGCGGGAACTGCATCAGCGGCTCGTTCACCCCGTGGAGAAGAATCTCCCACCCCCGCTGGTGTCCCAAGACATCGTACACCTCGTGGCTCACGCCGTCCGCTGCCGCCACCACGTAGCACATGCCTTGAGTCAGGGCGAAGGACTGGTCGATGTTGGCGCCCTCGGAAGAGCAAAACAGCTCGCGGGAGAGCTGGGTCATCGTGGAGATGAAGTTGTACTGAAGCTGCGGGTTGACGCTTGCCACTTGCTTGGAGGCGTCCTGGGTGTAGGCCACCATCTCACCGAGATCCATCGCGCGCGGATCCATCACGTACTCTGCCAACACCCGTTCGTGGCAGACCTTGATAGGGTGAAGCCGGGTGTCCGCGAGCGATTCGCCGAGGCTCCCGAACTTCTCTCGGACATTCGCTTTCATCTCGGCGTTTGCCATCGCGCGCCGGTAGGCGGAGTGAATCCCTTCCTTTAATATCTCGGCCAGCCGCTCGAAGTCTCTGGCGCCGAGAGATTGACCGAAGTAGCCCGGGGCGACCATCCGGTCACCTGCCAACACCCGGACCCCGAAGGCGAACCCGTAATCCTCTCCTGAGAACTTGCTCGCGCCGTTCTCGGCCCCGGCAGCCTTCCCCTCCACGATCTCGATTCTGATGTCAGCGTACCGCAGGTGGCCAAGTCGCTTCGCGTCCGACATCGCCAGGTCAGCCACCATCGGCTTGATCTGATCAATGAGATCCGTCGTGATTTTCTGCGTCATCGTTTCTCCTGTTTACTGATGAGCATTCAGCGGTCAGCCATCAGCTCTCAGCATGACAATCAGTGCTGACTGCTGAAGGCTTCCTAAAGTCAAAACTGAAATGGCTCGACCCAGACGATTTCGCCGGCACTCACGTCTCCTCGATCTTCTTCCAGGACGATGAAGCAGTTGGCCAGGACCATTGAGGTGAGGATCCCCGAGCCCTGCGGCCCGGTCGTCTGCACGCGCCACTCGCGGTCTTGAAAGCTTAAGATCCCCCGTTTGAATTCCTGGCGCCCTGTTTTCTTCTTCAACGGTTCAATGGCGACCGCGGTGAACCGCTGGGGCGCGAGCTCCTTCCGCCCCGCGAGCTTCCAGAGCGCGGGGCGGACGAAAAGAAAGAACGTGAGCATCGAGGCGACCGGGTTGCCCGGCAAACCGAAGAAGCGCGCCTGTCCGATCTGCCCGTGCGCCATTGGCCGTCCTGGCTGCATCGCAACCTGCCAGAAGTCAATCCCGCCAATCTCAGTGAGAACGTCCTTGACGAGGTCGTACGCACCCACCGAGACACCCCCTGAGGTGATGACCACGTCCGCGGCCTGGGCGGCTTCAAGCAGGCATTCCTTCAAGCGGTCCCGACTGTCTGGAACAATGCCGAAGTCGACGGTGTCACACGCCGTGGCCTGAACGAGGCCGGAGAGCGTGAAGCGATTCGCGTCGTAGATCTGCCCGGGGCTCCGGACCTTCCCGGGCTCAGCCACCTCGTTGCCAGTTGAGAGGATCGCCACGCGCGGTTTTTGCCGCACGAGGAGCTGGGCGATGCCGAGCGAGGTCAAGAGCCCCATCTCTTGCGGACGGATCGGTAATCCTTCCTGGAGCACCACTGCGCCCTGCTGGACATCTTCACCCTGGCACCTCACGTTGGAACCGACCTTGATGGGCGGGATCAGCACCTTATCGCCACTCGTTCTCACGACCTCCTGCGGCAGCACAGTGTCCACGCCCTTGGGAAGCGGCGCTCCGGTCATGATGCGGATGGCTTCTCCTCGCTGCACCACCTGGTCGAAGACTGTCCCGGCCGGCAGGTCTCCGATCACTCGCAGGGCGTGCAGGCCTTCTGTGGGAATGTCTTGATTGGAAACCGCATAGCCGTCCACTGCGGAGTTATCGCTGGGAGGCACGTTGAACGGGGCGCGGACGTCCGTGGCCAAGACTCGCCCGAGACTGTTCGCGACCGGGATCAGCTCTGGCGGCACAACCCGAGTGATCGCTGAAAGAATGCGAGATAGGGCGTCTGGGACACTGATCATCGGGCAACCGCCTCTATTATACCTTAGCGGCGGGGGAGTGCTGGGTCGGCGAATCGAGCTGTACTGGGTCAATTTGCTTCGCCATACTTCGTTCTCGGTCGTCGCCAGCCCTCAACGTACCACCACGTACACCTCGGGCTGGCCGCTTTCGCTTGTCTCCCAAGTTGCTCGCCTCGCCTTCGGCTGCGGCTCGCCCTACAATCCTCGGGCCTCGTCTGGCTCGCAACTTGACCCAGTACCGACGCCTAAAGTGACTCACTACCAATCGAGCGGCTTCCGGTGCCAAAATGTTTGGGATGGAACATCCTCGGTGTTACTATTTTCTATCTTTTCCCCGGATCGTCATGAACTGGCTGAGTGGTCAACTCGAGTGGCCGGAGGGGAGGCTCGGGACACATGGACAACGTTTGCCCCAAATGCGGCTATGATCGGATCGAGAACGATGAGTGCCTCCGCTGTCGGGTCGTTGTTTCGAAGTACCAGAGTCACCTGGCGTCACTCGGGAAACGACCCACTCCTGCTGTTCCGACGATCCCCCCCGCGGGGGAAACTCTCGAGGAACGGGGCGAGTGGACAGAAGGGACTCCAGGGGGCTTTTGGATAAGGGCCGCCGCGTCCATCGTTGATAGCCTCGCGTTGGGCGCCGTGCTGCTGCCGTTTGTCCTGTTCGTCGTGTTTCCCACGTTGGTTGCTGGAGGCATGCGACGCGCCGATCCGGCTTTGTTCTTGGCGGTGCACGCGGGATATAGCGTGGTCGCGGTCTTGGTCAACGCGGGGTATCTCGTGTGGATGCACGGGCGGTGGGGACGAACCCTTGGCAAGATCGCGACCGGCGTGCGAGTGATCAGGGTGAACGGAGAGCCGATCGGCTACGGACAGGCATTTGTCCGCATGCTGGTCGTGCAGGTCCCGGTCATCTTCATCCAGCTGGGCGCGCAGATGACACACGTCATCACGATACAGGTTGGGATTATGTTTCTCTCCTTCATCTGGCTGGGCGTGACCTACCTGATGGCGGCGTTCCGTTCTGACAAGCGCGGCCTTCACGACTTGATTGCCGGCACCCGTGTGATCAAAGTTCGGCGGGCCTGGCTCGAAGG
>DATEAO010000244.1:0-2863 GCA_035288345.1 Candidatus Methylomirabilota bacterium
CCTGGAATTACAAGTTGCTGTTTCAAGACGTCATCGAGCTGTGACTTCCTGGTAGCCTGCTCATTGATCACCTCATGACTCGGCTCATTCAGAGCAAGTCCTGGGGTAGATGCCAGACCCAATAGTAGGAGGACCGTTATAATCTTTTTGGGCAGTTTCTTCATTTGGAGGGTACCCCTGTTTTCCCTATTGGCTTCAGGCCCAGCATGCCCCTCTCAACATTTATTGCCCGGATGAACTCAGGCATTCGCTCCTCGGGGACGTAACTTGGGTAGCCCCGGCTTTTTTCAAGTAGTTCTTGTCGCGTTCTCAGCCGCCGCATCTCGATCACCGTGGGATCGACTAGGGCCTGGCCGGTCGGGGGGGTGACGACCCACCGGTGCTCGGCATAGCCGGGGGCGAGGATCTTGAACTCGGGCTCGGGTATTCGGAAGGTAAAGAAGGGCGGTTTGAGCCTGGGGATCTCTAAGAGGCCGTCGGGCCCCGTCACCGCCTCCCGCGCGTCGTAGAATCGCGTGTTGGTCTGGATCAAAGCATCCACGAGTTCGATCCAGATGGCAAGCACCACGGCCCCCACGATGGGCTGCCCCGTCTCCACATCGACGACCTTCCCTTTGAATGGACCCCATTTCTCGACGGCGCTAGCGCTCGTCGCACATCCACTCACGACAACTGCCACCAGCGCCAATCCGAGCCACCGCATCCGCGCTCTTGAGCGCATTTCCGCCTCCCTAGGGTCGGATCCGCCAAACTCCGTCGACGTCGCGGCGCAAATAGAGAAACTTCTCTACTCGCTCCCCGTCTCCATCGCAGACGAGACAGTACGCGATCTCGTCCTCTCCCGTCCGTAGCACGGGCTGTTGGGGCTTACAGAAGCCTAGCTCATACGCCAGGTCAGGCGAGGGGGGCCCGGTGAACAATAGCCGCCGCGAGGAATGAATCAGGCGGCGGAGCGCGGCCCCATCCGCGAGGCTTACGGCTTCCACCCACTCCTGCCAGATTACTTCCGCCTGGGCCTGGCTTGGGGCATCCGAGGGGAGCGGAGGTCGTGGGGCGCTTGGATCCAGACGAGCAAGCTCGCTACAAAGCCCAGCGACGACCAGTACTGCTCTCCAGTTCATCTCGCTGCAGCTCCCCTAAAACGCCCTAATTCGCCAGATTCCGTCAGAGTCCACTTGAAACCAGATGGGGAAGGAGAGAACCTTGCCCCCGCGGCTGCGCCGAATCTCGTACTCCGCTCCATTATGCCCAATCTTCAACGGAAGTGCTGTCGTCAGGTACTGGTCAATGCTGGTGAGCTGCTCGGGGGTTAGTAGCCGGAACACAGCCTCGTAGCGCGTTCGGGATTCCGTGTGGACGAAGCTCAAGGCGGCCGGGATGTCCCCTCGCCGCAAGGCGTCCTTCATGCCCTCCCACTTAGGCTCGAGCGGAGGTGTGCCACCCACGGTCACTAGCGTACTAGCCGTGTATACCTGCCCCTTGTCGTCGGTGGCCCGAAGAGTGGGTACCACGATGCCAGGCGTGGTGTACGTGGTCTGAGGCTCATCGAACGTGATCGTGGTGACGTCGACCCGTCCATCGCCCTCGACATCCAACTCAAATCGCACGAGAGTGCGACCCGTATTGTTCTCAAGGTGAAATGTCACGGTGAGCGGTGGCGCCCCTCCAGCTGGGAATGCTTGTAGGACGATTCCCGGAGCGGTCACTGGCTGCACCGTAACGGGAATGGTGGCGACGACGGTCGCCACGGAGATTGCAGCTGCGATGGCGGTGAGGGCCGTAGTCTCTGGGGTGACCGGGACGAGAGCGGCGAAGGTGTTGCCCACGACGGTGGCAGGAAACGAGTTCACGGTGACGCCGACTTCGAGGCCGCCAGCTTCGATGGTCCCTCGGACGAGGACTGAATCCGAGGTAACTGTGGAGCCGGGGGACGGCTCGGTGATCTGTACGACGAGGACGATGCTTGGGGGCGGCGCGGTCGTCTGTTGCTGAATCGTGGCAATGGTGGCGGTGCTCGTGAGGCCTTCTCCCTTGGCCCCGGTCGCGTAGACCTTAAGCGTGCTCACCTGATCGGGATTCAGAGGTACCTCAAGCGTAAACTTGCCCTGGGCATCCGCGACGGTCGTGACCTCCTCTTTGCCGCCCCGGACCGTGATGCGCGCCTCCGGCTCCGTGGTGCCCGCCAGGGTGACCTGGGCCTCACGGGTTGTTGCCGGGTGGTCAGCGAGGGAGGGCGGGGCGGGCGCGAGGAAACGGTAGATCCGGCCAGCCTTCGGATCCGTCACGTAGAAGTTGCCCTGGGGATCGAAGGCGAGACCCCAGGGTCGCTCAAAGCCCTGCGCAAAGCGGGTGAAGGTTCCGTCGGGGGCGACCTTGAGCAGCAGGCCGCCGTCTTTCGGTGCCTCGGGGTCTTTTTTGACCGCCAGGAAGACCTGTCCGAGGACATCCCGCACGAGCCCCTTGGGGCGCTTGAAGCGCTCTTCGACGAGGACGGTCGCGTCGCCATTGGCCTTGATCTGAAAGATGGTCGCTTTGAGCGGAGGCTCCCGGGGCTTAAAGCCCCTGGCCACGACGATGAGGGTCCCCGCCTCATCGGCCACCACGCCGGAGGGGCGCCGGAAGCCAGAATGGGACCCGAGAATCTGCCCATCCTCGGCATTGATACGAAAGACCGTCCCCCGGTAGGCTTCAGGCGGCCCCTCCGTTTCCTCGTCCTCTTCAGCCTCAGCCGCGGGGTCATCTTCGGCGGCTTCGTCGTCATCCCGCTCTTCCTGCGCCTCTTCCCCTGCGGGATCTGCCTGGGGCCGGAGGCCGCCCCGGGTCGAGAGGAGGAGGCGGTTGTCTCTATCGAACGCGAGCTGCT
>DATEAO010000245.1:0-12672 GCA_035288345.1 Candidatus Methylomirabilota bacterium
CCCCTGCCATGAGATCGTCGAGCTGTGCCCGCGCTCGCTCCACCGAGGCCTTCGCCTCCTCTACCTCTTCTTTTCTGGCTCCGGCAAGCAGATCTCGCAGTTGGGCCTGAGCGGTCCGAAGAGCAGCCTGAAGGCGAGAGACCTCGGCCTGTAGCTCCATATCATCCAGCGCGGCGAGAAGGTGGCCCTTTTGTACCTGCGCTCCCTCCTGAACCGGCAGGGTCACGATGCGCCCGGTGTATTTCGGTGTGACTTCAACTTGGGTGGCCTCAATTGTGCCGGTCACCGAAAGCGCCCGGGGAGCAGCCTGATTATTTCGGAAGGCCTGATAACCAAGGAGCACCCCTGCAAGGATGAGCGCTACGACAACGATCCCCCGCCACCACCGAAGCGCAGCCCCAAACACCCTCATGGCTTCAGTAGTATATCAACTTCTCCGAGCACAACACGGCACTCGGGCGTAACTGAATCGGGGAACACGAGTTGAACCGCTCAGCCGAGAATGTCGCTGACGGAGAAGGTGGGTCCGGAAAGGGCCTCGGCAGCGAGGTGTTGGCCGCGTCGGAGCTGCTGGACATTCTGATAGCCGCTGGTCCCCGGGTTCCGATGGACTTCGACCAAGTGGCTTTCGAGGTCCACCAGCCAAACCTCCGGAATGCCGGCCCTGGCGTAAAGCAGAAGCTTCACTGTTCGGTCATAGGCGGCAGACGTGTCGCGGACCTCGACAACCACAAAGATATCGAGTGGACCCGGGTGCGCTTCCTGGTAAAAATCAGCGCGAGGACGAAGGAGCACAACGTCAGGTTGGGGCTCAGAATCCGGACCAATGCGGATGGGGTTTTGAACCCATACAACGACACGCCCCGCCAGACCGCCTGAGAATAGATGGGTTAGCCGGGCAACGCACGCTGAGTGACGAGGGCCTATAGGCGTCATCTCTACAATCTCCCCCTGGATCAGCTCGACACGGTCATCCTCCGCGAAAATCCCGGCCTCACCCATACGATGGTATTCCTCGACAGTGAACCGATGCTTGATGATTTCAATCGCCATGACTGTTCTCCCTGGGGGAGATTATAGCGCAGCTCTACTTTGCGTTGCCCGGCTTCAGCGGGATCAGGATCGCGACGTTTCGGCGGTCAGGCGTGAAGTAGCTCTGAGCGACGCGACGGATGTCCTCGCGGGTGACCGCGCGGATCCCGGGCAGGTAGGCGTCTCTGAGTCGCCACCCGCCCGCCAGCTCATACCTCATGAGAATTCTCGCGCGCTGGAAGATCGAATCTTGGCCGAAGAGAAACGCGGCCTCGAGCTGGTTCTTCGCCCGCGCCAGCTCCAGCTCGTCTACCAGCTCACTTCTGAGCTTCTCGACTTCAGCCGACAGCGTGCGCTCGACCTCCTCGACGCTCTTCTCCGGCATCACCTGAGCATAAAAGGTAAACAGATCCGGGTCCGCAGCAAGCTGCGTGTAGTCGCCACCCGCGTCGAGCGCGAGCTGCTGCTCGTACACGAGCCGGCGGTAGAGTCGCGAGGCGCGGCCGCCGGAGAGCACAGTCGAGAGGAGCTCCAGAGCGTAGCTGTCCTGCGAGCGGTAGTTTGGGGTGAGGTACCCGTAGAAAACGAACGGAAGCTCGGCCTCTCGCCTGAGCACGACCCGCCGCTCGCCACGCTGCTCGGGCTCCACGCTCCGCACTTGTGGCGGCTCAGGCGCTTTGGGAATCGCGCCGAACTTCTCCTCAACTTTTTTCAGCACCGCCTGGACGCTGAAATCCCCCACGATGACCATGACGGCGTTGTTCGGTCTGTAGTAGGTCCGGTAGTAGTCGCGGAGGTCCTCCACCGTCAGGCGGCGGATGTCCTCCATCCACCCGATGATGGGCCAGCCGTAGGGGTGCGCCTTGAATGCCATCGCATTCAGCTCCTCCACCAGGGCGCCCACGGGGTTGTCTTCGCTTCGGGTCCGCCGTTCTTCGATCACCACCTCGCGCTCTGACTCGAACTCCTTCGCATCGAGCGTGAGGTGCTGCATCCGGTCGGCCTCGAGATCGAGCACGATGTCAAGCTTGTCCGCCGCAATGTTGACGAAATAGCCGGTGTGGTCCTGACTGGTGAACGCGTTGTCGTTCCCGCCGTTTTGCTCGACGATCTTCGCGTACGCCCCGGGGCCGAAGCGAGCAGTGCCCTTGAACATCATGTGCTCCAGCAGGTGCGAGAGCCCGGTCTTGCCGAGCTGCTCGTTTCGATTGGCGACCCGGTACCAGATCTGGACCGTGACGATGGGGCTCCGATGGTCTTCGCTGAGGAGCAGTTTCAGACCGTTTGGGAGCGTGGCTTCCAGCACCTGGTCAGCGGCCAGGGAGAGTGAAAAGAAAAGAATACCGAAGAGCAGAAGGCAGGAGAGAACGGCTAAAGGAACGAAGTGTGAATGTCTCAAGAGCCGACCTTATCGCCCGGGGTCAGCCGCGCGCCTTGGCGCGTCGGCTGAAGCCCAAGAGTTAGTTCAACAATCAGGATTATGGCCCAGCCACTGTGAAGTTGCAAGCTCGGCAACTTTAGAATTTGAGATGTAAGATTTGAGACTGATAGACTCTCCACTGACTTCCGCACCTGATGACAGAGAGGAGGAGCGCAATGCACATCTGGTGGCTCGTCGTTGCGGCGTTGCTCGAGGTCGGTGGGATTGCCGCCATGCGCGTGGGGCTTCGCGGCCGCGCGTGGGGGTATCTCTTCGCTGCGATCTTACTGCTGCTCTATGGCTTTCTCGTGAACCAGCCCCGCTTGGCGTTTGGCCAGCTCCTGGGGCTCTACGTCGTCGTCTTCTTCCTGATCAGCCAACTGCTCGCCTTTGGATTGTTCAGCGAGCGCCCGCCGTGGGCGCTTCTTCTCGGCGGCGGGCTGATTGTCGCGGGCGGGCTCGTTATCCACTTCAACCAGTGATAATTTGAGGAGAGCACCGTCTTCGTAGTACGGTCATGGGGATGGACACAGCGAAACGCCGCGCGACAACCTCGGGGCCGCTGGCCTATTGCGCGCTCATAGCCGTTCTTTTCCTCTGGGCGAACGGAACCGGGTCCGCTCAAGAGGGAGCACGCGTCAAAGAAGAGCGCATCTCCTCCATTCACCCAATTCTTCTTCACGAGGACTCGGTGATCCCAAGCCCTGACCGCCGCCGCATCGCCTACGTCGTTCAGCGCGGAATGCAGTTCAACCTGCAGGTGGATGGCGCTGATGGGCCGGCCTTTGAAGGGCTTGGGAAGGGCCCGCTCATCCGCTGGAGCCCTGACAGTCAGCGCATCGCATACGTCGCCGAGCGAAACGGGAAGCAGTTTGTCGTCACAGACGTTCAGGTGGGGCCGCCGTTTGACGGCATTGGAGAGCTGGGCCCCACGTGGAGCCCCAACGGTCGCCGGTTGGCCTATGCGGCCGAGCAACGGGGGCGCTGGGCCGTCGTGATCGACGGTCAGATGGGGCCCGATTTCGACGGCATCGGCCCGCTCGTCTGGTCAGCCGACAGCCGCGAGCTGGCCTATGTCGCGCTCCGGATCGACAAGCAGATGGTCTACTTCGGCGGCACGACCCAATTAGCGTTCGAGGAGATCGGCGAGCTTGCCGTCTCTCCCGATGGCAAGCGACTCGCGTTTTTCGGTAGAATCGGAAGTGTGTGGCGTGTCATCACGAACCGCTATGGACCCGCCTTCGATCAGGTGAAGGAGCTCCGCATGAGGCCCGATGGGCAACTGGTCTACGCCGGGCAGCGCGGCAAAGCGTGGTATCTCGTGACCGGAGAGCAGCTCAACGGGCCGTTTGAAGAGGTGGGAGCACTCGCCCTCTCACCCGATCAACGACGCATGGCGTTCCCAGCGAAGCAGAATGGACAGTGGGCTCTCATCGTCGGGAAGCGGAGCATCGGGTCGGCCGAGCTGGTCAAGGACCCGGTCTGGAGTCCGGACGGCCGGCGGGTCGCCTATAGCGCGAAGCGCGGCGAGGAGTGGCGACTCGTGCTCGACCGCGCCGAGCAGCCGGCGTTCTCGGAGATTGGCGAGGTCAGCTTTAGCTCCGACGGACGCCACATGGCCTATGCCGCGAAGCGCTGGGGGAAGTGGTGGGTCGTCATCGACGGCCAAGTGGGGCACGAGTCTCATGCCGTCTGGGGTCCCATCTTCGACGGCTCAACCGTGAGGTTCCTCGCCCGCCGCGGCGGCGAGTTCTACCGCATCGCCGTAGAGCTAGGAGCAGGCGTTAGAGGCCAGGGGTCCGAAACGAGATAGGGACCGATCGGTGTGGCCGGCGAAGCGGAATATTCCCGACTGAGCCGGGGCAGGTTGCCTCTGAATCTGGCATCTCCAACGCCCGCGAGGTCGTCCAGCCGCCGGCCATCGCGGTGGGGTCATGACCCCGGCCTAACGGCTGCGAGGTTCGAGGAAGCCTGAGTGCGCCGCCGGCTCCCACGCTATAGTGTGCTCCTCAGTACGGATAGGGGACTGAGTCATAATCCTTGAGATTCCAAGAGGAGCTGAGCCGTAACGTCGACCTCTGCCCCTTGATGCCCGGGACGGCGGTGGATTTCTGGAGGGATGAGGAGTATCATAGCTACTCATATCGCTATGACTCTTAGGGGGCAAGCGTGATGAGAACGGTACAGATGACCTTGGAGGAGGAACTCGTGAGCGCCGTCGACAAAGCGGCCAAACAACTCGGCACGACGCGATCAGGGTTCGCGCGCGAAGCCCTTCGGGCAGCGCTCGCAAAAGTTCGAACGAAAGAGCTAGAGCAGAAACACCGGGAGGGTTACCGCCGTCGGCCGGTCCGCCGGAACGAGTTTAGCGTGTGGAAATCAGAGCAGGTATGGGTTGAGTGATGAAACGGGGGGAGGTGAGATGGTACAAATTCGCCCAGCCTGATAAGAAACGACCGGTAGTCATCCTCACAAGAGATTCCGCGCTTGAATTTCTCGGCGAGGTTACTATTGCCCCAATCACCTCGACCATCCGCGATATTCCCTCGGAGGTGTTACTGACAAAAGCCGATGGCATGACTCACGACTGCGCCGTCAACCTTGATCATATCCAGACGGTCTCCAAAGCGAGAATCGGCGCATCGATTACCACTCTGGCTCCGACGAAAATGCGGGAGCTTCGGGGCGGCGTCCTTTTTGCTCTCGGCTTTTGAGCGCGAGGCGTTTCGACCGATCAAGAAGGCGGCGGCCGGCCGGCGCCGTGGGGTCATAGCCCCGGCCTAACCGCCGAGAGGTTCGAGAAGCCTGAGTGCGCCTGCCTGCGCAGGCAGGCGGCCGGCTCCCACGCCCACGCGAAAGCGTCCGCGACTCGCTGAATTGAAGATAGTCAAGATGTGCAAGCCTGACCGCGAACCGCAAAACGCGGACGCGAGAGGGGAAATCACAATAGTAAAGATTTGATAATCATCTATGAATGGACGACCGCCGGAAATCTGGCTATACTTTTAGCCAGATCTAAAAGACGCAGCGGAGGGCGTTATGCGATTTGCCAGCGTGGCCGCGGTCAAGAACCAACTGTCAGAGTACCTCGCCAAGGCCAGGAAGAACAAGGAATCCATCATCGTCACGCACCATGGGAAGCCCTACGCGTTGATCCAACCGCTTTCTGAGGAAGATTTGGAGGAGTTGGAGTGGAAAGAGTTTGCCAAGAAACGACTCGCCCGCGCGTGGGAAGGGGATGAGGATGCCCTCTACGACTACCTCTAAGCGTGGTCAGGTGGTGGTCGTCAATGTGCCCTTCTCAAATCACTCCGGCTCGAAACCACGGCCAGCCCTCATCATCAGCACCGAGTCGTTTCATCGGACGCTGCTGGATGTGATCGTGTGTCCGATCAGCAGTCAGCCTCGGTTCTATCGGCGACCGGGTCCAGGCGATTATCCGCTACGCCAGTGGAAAGCAGTGGGGTTACGTTATCCGAGTACAGTTCGCATCTCGAATATCCTCGCGGTGGACAAGAAGATCATCACGAGAATCCTTGGCATGATCTCCTCGGCCGACCTTGAACGAGTCGAAAATGGCCTGCGGCAGGCCTTAGGTTTATGATAAGTCCTCTTCATAGCCTACGCCATGCTCACGAAGCGGGAGGCGTTTCGCTTCATTGCGAAGGGGACGGCCGGCCAGCGCCGGGGGGTCATGCCCCCGGCCTAACCGCCGAGAGGTCCGAGAAGCCTGAGTGCGCGGCCGAGCACCGAGCACGCATAAGTCAATAGTCAAGCCTAGCCCCGAAGCGCTGTTGTCTGCAAGGAGGGAAGAACACTACGAGGGGCGCGGCGGATTTCCTATGGAGGAAACTCGCAGCCGGCATATACTGAAAGTTGTCCTTCGAGAAGTCTTCAGAGGGGAGCGGGAGCAATGACCAAGGCGGCAGAGACGGTGCTCAAGATGCTAGAGTCCTTGCCGGGCGAAGTCCAGGATCGCGTCGTAGAGCATCTGCGGGAATTGATCGAAGACCTGCGCGACGAGACGAAATGGGACGAGCTGTTTGAGCGCCAGAAGGCTGGCTTGGTAAAAGCGGCACGCAAGGCGCGTCAAGAAGTAGGAGCGGGCAAGGCGGAGGATATGGATTACACGAAGCTGTGAAATCCCAAGCGCTCCCCAGCTTTTGGGAAAGCTACCAACGGCTTCCCGGACCCCGTTAAACGAGCCGCGCAAAAAGCGTACCGCCTCTGGCAAGAATCACCCTTCCATCCGTCCCTTCATTTCAAGTGTGTGAATCAAGAGGAACGAGTCTGGTCAGTGCGTCTCACCCTCGGCTATCGAGCGCTCGGGATCATGGAAGGCGATACCGTGGGTTTTGGGCGGGTGGTCACGAGGAATACGAACGCCAATTCTGATGGCGTGGCGATGTTGAAGACGACCTACGCGATGCTTACCAAGCGGGAGGGGTTTCGTCCGATGGTGACGGGAACAGCCGGCCAGCGCCGTGGGGTCATCACCCCGGCCTAACCGCCGAGAGGTCCGACAAGCCTGAGGGCGCCTGCCTGCGCAGGCAGGCGGCCGGCTCCCACGCGAACGCGTCCGCGACTCGCTGAATTGAAGATAGTCAAGATGTGAAAGCCTGACCCCGAAGCGCGATGACCCCGAAGCGCGACCGCTGACCCCGAAGCGCGACCGAATCCGCCTAGACCCCGACGCTCCGCCGCTATCCACTAATTATTTAGACGGCCGAAGGGGCAAGGTGTCTAGAAAGGCTTTCGCCTCTGCTTCGGAATTCCAGGGGATCAAAATCCCGCCCGAATCAATTCTACCTCTTACGACTGGTCTAATCAGAACGCGCCCAGATTTAACGATCGCTAGCCGTCGGCCGACATTGGCCTCCGTCAAAGCAGCAAACTCCTGAGTGGCGCGGGGCGTCAACTGGATAACCACCGCGAACGTCCCCTCGCCCTGATCGACTACTCGAGCTGTTTCTATGCGATCCTCAGTTAATTCGTATTGCGCTTCGCCTTGCGCCCACGCACCTTGCACCCATGCGACCAACAGGCTGGTAGAGAAAATGGCAACGACTCTTCGAGCACTCACAACCAACCCACTCCTCATAACTGAAAACACTATCTCCCCTCTTTCACTGGTTCTCGATGGTCCTCATCTAGCGGTTGGGTAGCATACCAGGAACCCGGGTAGATTTTATCGTAATGTCGATGGAAAAAGTTTGTGCCTTCGGGATGATCCTGAACTGCCAGGCCATCGGCTCCGGTCCGAAGTTGGAGAAGACAAATGTATGTCGGTGACCGCCCGTAATAGGTTGCTGTTGTATGCCATAGAGCGTGCTCCCCTTCGCTTGACCAAAATTGGTCATAATCTCAACTCGCTCAGTCACAGAATGGGCTCACGTTTGTGGAGCTATCGAAAGCCCTGCAGACATCCGAGACGAACTTGTCGCGGATCGTGGATCGATTGGTTCGGTCAGACCTGGTGGCGCGCGAGCCCAACCCTCGGGACCGGCGCTCGCTGATTATTCGACTTTCTGCAGAGGGGCAGGTCTATATAAAAGATGAACAGCAGAGGCACGGCCGCAGCGTCCAGGAAGTTTTCAAAGGGATCACTCAGAGAGATCTGAAGAACGTGCGGGAGGTGCTTTCAAAGGTGAAGAGCGCGCTGCTCGCCCGCGCCCACGCCGCTACCCCGTCCAGAACGTGAAGCGTGAAGCGTGAAGCGTCGGAGCAAAACAGGGGGTAGGTAGTCACCGTGTTTTGCAGGATTCAACAGGTCGGCAAAACGAATCTCTTGCGGTGTGCCTGCTTCTGTCAGTAGTATGGGTAATTGGTAAGCGCCTCCAATGGGAACATTTTTCGTAGAAGTGAACATTGCGCCCTCTCAGCGGCCTGAGCGGAAGGAATCACTGAAGCTGCTCGTGGACACCGGCTCGACTTATACCTGGGTTTCGGCCCGACTTCTCCATGCTTTGGGAATCGAGCCCACCGAGCGCCGGCGCGTCCTGACTATCGACGGGAAAACCGTTGACCGACCGGCTGCGGAAATCCTCATTACTTTAGAAGGACGCACACTCCACACCCTGTGTCTTTTCGGAGAGAGCGGAGACCTTGAGGTCTTGGGCGCTTATACTCTCGAAGGGTTCGGGCTGGGAGTAGATCCGGTCCAGCGCCGCCTCGTCCCAGCCATTCTCTACGGCACCTGACAGGCTGCTGAAAAAGGCCCATCTGCGGCGAAGGCTTTCCTCGGAGGGGCACGCCCCCCCTTCCGAAACCTCCCCCAAGGCTTGCGCCGGCGAAGCCCGCGCTCGAACCAAGAATGGGATCGCTCGTCGTTACGACGCACGACCAAGTACGCCTCACTCCTCGCTTCCTCGCCGCCTTGCATCTGGACCTTTTTGAACAGCCTGATGCTTGCAGGAGCAAGCTGAGCAATTGCGGTAGCGCCAACTCACTTTTGTCCTCTCCCTCCTGAGGAAGGAGAGGAAGAAGGAGTTGGAATCGCGGCGACGGTGACCTGGCGGCCGAGGCTTCCCTCTTTTCGATAGGAGAAGAAGCGGTCTGTGCTGCACGCTGTGCAGAGTTTCGGGTTGTGAATCCGTTCGGGCAGGCACCCCGCACCCACGAGCTGGTCATAATTCGTTGTCCAGAGATCGAGTAGCCACCTCCCCTCCCCGCGCGGCGTGACCCAGCGCTCCCAGTCGGCGGAGAAGGCCGCGCGAAGCGGATCGACCACCGCGCGATCTACTTCATAGCAGCACGGGCCGATCGACGGGCTGATCGCGACCCAGAGGTCCTCGCAGTGACTGCCCTCGTTCATCATTGCTCGAACGGCTGCCGCGATCGCTCCCTGGACAGTGCCTCTCCATCCCACGTGGGCGAGCGCCAAGCGCGGGGTCGCCGGGTCAAAAAGAATCACCGCGAGACAGTCGGCGGTGAAGATGGAAAGGGGAAGTCCGGGCGTGGAGGTGATGAGAATATCTCCTTCCCCCATGAAGCCCATCGATTGCCCCTCGACCTTTTGGACCGTCTTGCCGTGGACCTGGCAGAGATATGCGGTGCGCGACAGGTCGAGTCCATGGTGATGAAAGAGCGCCACCGCTCCTTCTCCGAACGGCATCACCGGTTCGGCTGGAGGTATGATATCCGGGCAGTGCCGGGTCGTACTGGCGTGCGGCAAGCCCAGCAACTCAATCGCCTCAAACGTCAGATGCGTCGGCGGCTCCCCATGGAAGCGAACTGTCATTGATGACCGGGGACCGGGGTCAGGGGTCCGGGGCTCGCTCATACGTGTTTTTGAACTCCGGACCCCCGGCCCCGAACCCCGGACCCCGAGCATCAATCCGCTTGGCGTCTCAAGAACGCCGGGACGTCAAGATCATCGTTGACCAGCTCTTCACCCTCGGCCCTCACGTCGGCCACCCGCCGTCGCCAGGCAGGATTGCGGTCGGCCTTCGCGTACGACTTGAGATCCACCATCTTGCCTGGGAGGTTTGCCTCCTTCCGCTCGCCAAACCCGGTCGCGATTACGGTGACGCGCACCTCATCCTCGAGGGCCTCGTCAATGACGGCGCCGAAGATGATGTTGGCCTCTTCGTGAGCCGCCTCAAAGACCGCGGTGGCCGCTTCGTTCACCTCGTGAAGAGAGAGCTGGGGCCCACCGGTGACGTTGATCAGGATCCCCCGCGCGCCATCGATGGACGCATCGTCCAGCAGCGGGCTTGCGATCGCTTTCTGCGCCGCATCCAGCGCGCGATGCTCTCCCTTTCCGGTGCCCGTTCCCATGAGGGCGAGGCCCATTCCGGACATGATCGTCCGGACATCGGCGAAGTCGAGGTTGATCAGACCGGGGACCAGAATGAGATCGGAGATCCCCTGAATGGCTTGATGGAGCACCGAGTCCGCCACTTTGAACGCCTCAAGGAGCGGGGTGCCGCGCTCCACCACGGCGAGCAAGCGCTGGTTGGGGATGGTGATCAGCGTGTCCACGCACATCTTGAGCTCCGCCAGCCCGGCCTCGGCCACCTGGGCGCGACGCCGCCCCTCAAAGGCGAACGGCTTGGTGACGACCGCGACCGTGAGCGCGCCAAGCTCTTTCGCGATCGACGCGACGATGGGCGCTGAGCCTGTGCCGGTGCCGCCACCAAGGCCCGCGGTGATGAAGACCATGTCAGCGCCCTCCAGGGCTTTGGCGATCCGATCGCGGTCTTCCTGGGCTGCGCGGCGACCGATCTCCGGGTCAGAGCCCGCGCCGAGCCCTCCGGTGAGCTTGGCGCCGAGCTGAAGCTTCGCGGGCGCCGGCGAGGAGCGCAGGACTTGAATGTCCGTGTTGGCCACGATGAACTCCACGCCGGTGAAGCGCGCCGTCATCATGCGGTTCACGCCGTTGGACCCTCCCCCACCCAGGCCGACCACTTTGATCTTGGCGACTTCGCGACTGTCTTCGAGCTGGAAGGTGATCCCTTTTCGCTTCTCGTCCATGCGCTCCTCCTTTCCTATACGTGAAGCGTGAAAAGTGAAGAGTGAAGCGTCAAAAAAGTCGCCTCGCATTCCCCGTTCTCTCTTTCGCTTCACTCTTCACGCTTCACGGCTAAAAGAGTTCGTTGACCCACTCGCGCATTCTCCTCGTCACCCAAGCGAAGAGGTTGCCATCACTGCTCTCCAGAGGACTTCCGTTGTCGCCGGATCGCGCGCCGTAGAGCATCAGCCCGACTCCCGTCGCGTAAATCGGACTGTTCACCACATCCGCCAATCCCCCCATGCCCATCGGGACCCCCCTGCGGACCGCGAGGTCGAATACGCGTTCCGCCAGCTCCGGGACCCCCTCCAAGATTGACGAGCCACCGGTGACGACCACGCCCGCCGTGGCGGCGTCCTCGAATCCGGCCCGCGCAAGCTCGCGGGCAACGAGCGTGAAAATCTCCTCAACGCGAGGCTGGATGATCTCGGAGAGGATCTGGCGCGAGAGCACCCGAGGCTTCCGCCCGCCCACCGATGGCACCTGGACCGTTTCGTCCTCGTTGACCAGTTGAGTGAGGGCGCATCCGTACCGCTTCTTCAGCTCCTCCGCCTCAGCGGTCGGGGTCCTGAGCCCCACCGCGATATCGTTCGTGATGTGATCGCCTCCGAGGGCGAGCACGGCCGTATGCCAGATGGCGCCCTCGCGGAAGAGCGCCATGTCGGTGGTGCCGCCTCCCATGTCGATGAGAATGACACCGAGCTCTTTTTCGTCCGAAGTCAGCACCGCTTCGGCGGATGCGAGCGGCTCGAGAATGATGTCCTGCACCGCGAGCCCGGCCCGATTCACGCTCTTGATCACATTTTGGACCGAGGTGACGGCGCCCGTGACGATGTGCACTTCCACCTCGAGCCGCACGCCGGACATCCCCAACGGCTCCTTGATCCCGTCCTGGTCATCGACGACAAAGCTCTGTGGAAGGACGTGGATGACCTCGCGATCGGGGGGAACATTGATGGCCCGGGCCGCGTTAATGGCTCGTTCAATATCAGTCTGGCTCACCTCCCGCCCTTTCCCCGACACCGCCACGACACCCCGGCTGTTCAACCCCTTGATGTGGCCACCCGCGACCCCGGCGAAGACGCCATCGATCGCCACGCCCGCCATCAGCTCCGCGTCTTGCACGGCTTTCTTGATCGCCTCCACGGTCAAGTCGATGTTCACGACCACGCCTTTTCTGAGGCCGCGCGACGGGCTCTGACCGATCCCGATCACATCGAGCGTGCCCATTGAAGAGCGCTCAGCGATGATCGCGCAGATCTTGGTGGTGCCGACGTCGAGTCCCGCGATCAGTGACGGCCGTTTCCCCTTCGCCATAGGGTGCCTACTTTCCTTTGGGTCTCAAGACCACGAGGTTTTGAAAGCGAAGGTCAACTGACTCCACGGGCTCGTTCTGACTCTTGAGCTGCGCGAGGAGACCATCCAGGCGTCCAAGCCGCTCCTCCCACCCTTCACTCCCGAGCCTGACCTCGATCCCCTCAAGGGTAAAAAGCAGCGGCGCGTCTGGACGGGTCACGTCCACCTCCGAGATCTCAGACGGGAGTCTGCCGCCGGTCCGGAGAATCAGACGCAGCAGGACCAGCGCGGCTCGCAGGCGGTCAGAGGGCGTGCGACGACCTGGCGTCAGCTCTTCTGCGGAAAGCCCCGAGATGAGCGGGAGCGGCTGAGAGACGGGCCGTGGCTGGTCTTCGAGGACCGCGCCATCTTC
>DATEAO010000246.1:0-2950 GCA_035288345.1 Candidatus Methylomirabilota bacterium
CGAACGAGCCGCTGACGAAGCTCTGCGCGGTCAACCCGGCTCAGCGCAACGTGGACCCGCGCACGAAGCGCAGCCGGGGCAGTGTCAGGCTTGACACGCGATCGGAGCACGTGGCGAAACTTCCGCTCCTTGTCGAGCGCCCACTGGCATGGCATGCAAAACGCCAGGTGCGCGTCGGCGTCCAGGGTCCGCTGAGCCTCCAGCTCTCTATCCACATACGCGTCAAGACATGCGCGGAACTCTTGACAGATCATTCTCGCTCACCTCGAGCCATTCCACGCTCGCGCGCGTAGCTGAGCAACGCCCGCCTCAGCAGCGAGCGCCCGCGCGACAAGCGCGACATCACCGTCCCGATCGGAAGGTCGCAGATCTGAGCGGCCTCTTTGTACGAGCATCCTTCAAGGTCAACCAAGACCACGGCCTCTCGAAACACCGTGGGCAAATTCTCCAGCGCCTGTTCGACCTCTCGATCCATCAGCCGCTCGAAGAGCTCCTGCTCCGGATGGTCCATCAGCGAGGAGCGCTCAACGTCCTCGCCGGTGTGCGGGTGGGGCCGTCCCTCCAGATCACTGGACTCCAAAAGCTCCTTGCCAAGTCTCTTCACACGATTCAGAAAGTTGTTCCGCAGGATTCTGAAGAGCCACGCCCGGCAGTTCGTCCCCCGCTCAAACTGGTGAAAATGCCGATACGCCTTCAGATAGGTCTCCTGGACCATGTCCTCCGCTTCATGGCGGTTCTGGGCGAGGCGCAGCGCCAGACGGTACAGAGCATCCATGTGGACCAGCGCCTCGTCCTCAAACTCTCTCCGCTTCGTCTGCTCTGTCACGCTCTGTCTCCAGTCAAAGGCCTCGGAGCGTGTTCACCATGAAAACAAAGACATCGCCCGATTTATTCCACCCTTATCGAGCAGCAGCCAAGGCTTGTGCCACGATCCGTTCAAAGATCGGGTCTAGCTCGGCGCCGATCGCGTCAAGGTCGGGGTGCGAATACGGGCGAAATACGGCTGACGGCTTTCGGTACGTGATGGTTGCCGTGCCTTCCGAATTCTCGTAGATGTAGATCCGGATCGGCGCTTCAATTCCTGCCTCCACGCTGGCCTTGAGCATCCGAATCGCGAAATCAGGGCGAAAGACCATCAGCACCTGGTTTCCCTGGATTTTCACGCCCCACGAGGCCGCGCCGGCTTGAGCATTCGCATGGCAGACGAGCCCCATCTTCTCGTCGGCGATGGCCTGAACGAGCGTCGAGGCGACCTTTTGAAAAGGCGCGGTGGACTTCACCACCATTTTCTCATCTTGAGCCGAGGCCGTGGCGATGAGCCCGAGGACGAGCGCAACTGAGCAGGCGCTGACTCGCAAGGCGACGCGCATAAGACACTGCCAGTTCATGTGGCAGGCTGCGCCCTCATTACTTCTTAGGCGTGCAGGGGTTCTTCGGCGCGCAAGGATTCCTCGGGGCGCACGGGTTGGACGCAGCAGGCTTCTTCGTCTGCTCGGCCGCAAACCCTTTCTGTACCCTCCCGACATACGCGGTCAGCGACGCAAGCTCCTTGGAGTTCCACGGCAGCGGCTTGGACGCCATCGGCACGACCATGCAGATCTGCACCATTTCATCCATGTGGATCTGCTTGAGGCCGGCTTTCTCGGCGACCATCGCCACCGGGTGCGGGTAAGGCTGGGCAAAGCTTGGGCTAAACGAAGCATTCCCACGGTGACAGGTCTCGCAGGAGAGACCGTTCGTGCTGAGCTTGGTATCTTTCCAGAGCCGTTCGCCAAGCTTGACCAGCTCTGCCTGCTGACCGGCCACAAGCTCGGTTCCAGCCGGGCGCGTGATGAGCTTTGGATCCACCGCCTTCGCTGCGCAGGGGTTCTTGCCGGCACAAGGATTTTTTGCCGCGCACGGATTCTTCGCCGCACAGGGGTTGCCGGCCTTGGATTGGGCGATAAGGAGCGACGGCGATGCCCCGTTAATAAGAAGAACCGAGCCAAAGACCGTGCATGCAAATCCCAAGATGCGGACTCGATCTTTTAGTTCTCCCATCAGCGAAGTCCTCCTTCCAGAGTGTTGAGCCTGGTCACACCGATGTCGGGATCGGCTCTATAAGAGAAAACAATTCTCTTGGCGCGTTTATTCCGAGCCTGCCTCCGGGATCGTCAGCTTACGGGGAGCTCCTTTTCGTATAGGAGATACGAGGAGTGTCGCGTGTGCGCCAGCGCCTGGCGGATCTGGGCCCTTCCTTTTCCCGCCCCCTGAGCGAGAAGCGATTCGAAAAATCCGGCGTAAAAGTGGTCCGGGTAGACGGTGACTCTCGCCTTGAGGCGAAACCCGAGGGCGGTGACGGAACGTCGGTATTGGAATTCCAGCTTGGCTCCCGGAGCCAGCCGGGTGTCGGCGAGCTCTCTCGAAAGGTCTAGGCTCACCTGACGTCCGATCACCCGCTGTTCGCGACTGCCAGGGACAGCGCGGCCCCTCGCATCAAGGAGCTCAACGCTCGCCACCACGCGCGGTGTCACATAGGTGGGAAAATAGTGACCAACCCTGCTGTTCGTGATGGTGAGTGTTGCGGTCATGGTCTCTCCCATGCCGTAGCGATCCTTGTCGGTCGTGAGCGCGATCGTTAGCCCTGAGCGAACCATCTCAGGATCGTGGATCCCACGCCAGAGGTGGCGACGGTCCGGCATGTGGCAGTCCTGACACTGGAGGCCGGCCAGAGCGAACGGCCCGGCCTTCCACTCATTGTAGGTGTTCTCCAACAGCTTTCCGTTCAGAGCAAACCCGTCATCTGGGAACTGGTGACAGGGCTTGCAAAACTCGGATTTGAGAAAGGCTGGCGTACGCGTCACGCCGTTGTGCGGGAGTGTCTCCCGGGGAAGCTCGCTCGCGACTGACCCGTCTCGCTTTGAAGGGCCAAACCACTCATATTGACGCACATGGCAGGCAGCGCAGACAA
>DATEAO010000247.1:0-9224 GCA_035288345.1 Candidatus Methylomirabilota bacterium
GAAACCGTCACCGCGGTCCGCCTCAAGCGGCACGAAGCGAAGGCGCTCGGCCGCTCCATTGGCGTGCCCGCCTTCTGCTCTGAGCGCGTTTCCTTCTCAATGAGCGACGAGCCGATCGTCTTTGACCGCGTCTACGTCCCCGGCGACCACTTTCGTATCACGCGCGAGCTCCGCTATGACACTCGCGAACCCCGAACCCCGGACCCCGGACCCCGGCCATGAGAATCGAGCTGACCGAAGAGCAGCGGATGATCCGCGAGATGGCGCGGGAGTTCGCCGAAAAAGAGGTAAAGCCGATCGCCTCGGCGATTGATCGTGAGGGGCGGTTCCCTCACGAGACCATCAAGCGGATGGGAGAGCTCGGACTCATGGGGATCACAATCCCCGAGCAGTACGGGGGGAGCGGAGCCGATGTGGTCTCTTACGCGCTGGCGATGGAGGAGATCGCCAGGGTCTGCGCGTCTCACTCCGTGATTATGACGGTGAACAACTCGCTCTACTGCGAGCCGGTCCTTCGATTTGGCAGTGAGGAGCAGCGGCGGCGCTTCCTTCTCCCCTTCGCGTCAGGCCAGAAGCTCGGCTGTTTTGCGCTGACCGAGCCTCAGGCAGGCTCGGACGCGACAAACCAGCAGACCATCGCGCGGCGCGACGGCGACTCCTACCTCCTTCACGGCAGAAAGATCTTCGTGTCCAACGGCCGTGAATCCAACGCGGCCCTCGTCTTCTGTCAGACCGACAAGGCAAAGAGGCATCGGGGCATCTCGGCCTTCCTCGTTGAGAAGGGGACGCCGGGCTTTCTGGTCCCGCGAGTGGAGGACAAGCTCGGGCTCCGCGCTTCAGACACGGCTGAGTTTATTTTCGAGGAGTGTCGGGTCCCTGCCGCAAACCGTCTCGGCAGCGAAGGAGAAGGGTTCAAGATCGCGATGGCCGGCATCACGGGCGGCCGGATCGGCATTGGCGCTCAAGCGGTTGGGATCGCTATGGGCGCATATGAGCGCTCGCTGGCCTACGCGAAAGAACGCAAAACGTTCGGCACGGTCATTGCACAGCATCAGATGGTGCAATGGATGCTGGTGAACATGGCCACTCAGATCGAGGCCGCGCGACTGCTGATCTGGCGGGCCGCCTGGCTGAAAGACCACGGCGAGCCTTACGGTGTCGCCGCCTCAATGGCCAAGCTGTATGCGTCTGAGATGGCGATGCGCGTCACCACGGACGCCATTCAGGTCCATGGCGGGTATGGCTATATCAAAGAGTTCGAGGTCGAGCGCTTTTTCAGGGACGCCAAGATCACCCAGATCTACGAGGGCACCTCTCAGATCCAGAAGCTCGTGATCGCGCGACACCTGTTCGGGATCGAATCATGAGGGACGAGAACGAGATCAAGCGGATCCAGGAGGCAAGAGCTCGCTGGGAAGCCGAGCGCGTCGCACCCGCGCCCGAGCACAGCGGGGAGCGGAAGGCCACATTTACCACGCTCTCAGGCCTTCCCATCGAGCGGCTCTACACCCCGCTTGATCTCTCTGATTTCGACTACGAGACCAAGCTGGGCTTCCCCGGCGAGTCCCCGTTCACGCGAGGCATCTACCCGACCATGTATCGTGGCCGCCTCTGGACCATGAGAATGTTCGCCGGCTTCGGCCGGCCGGAGGACACGAACGCGCGCTTCAAGTTTCTGTTGAGTCAGGGGCAGACCGGTCTCTCCACGGCCTTCGACATGCCCGCGTTGATGGGATATGACGCTGACCACCCGCGGGCGCGCGGTGAAGTGGGACGGGAAGGCGTCTCGATCTCAACGCTCGCCGACATGGAGCGCCTCTTTGAGGGGATCCCGCTCGACCGCGTGACGACCTCGATGACGATCAACTGCACCGCCTCGATCATCCTGGCGATGTATCTCGCGGTTGCGGACCGGCAAGGGGTGTCGTGGAGCGGTGTGGGGGGAACGATCCAGAACGACATGCTGAAGGAGTTCATAGCCCAGAAAGAGTGGATCTGCACGCCCGAGCCGGCGGTGCGCATCGTGATCGACATGATCGAGTTCACGTCGAAGCACGTGCCTCGCTGGCATCCGGTTTCCATCTCCGGCTATCACATTCGCGAGGCCGGCGCGACCGCGGCGCAGGAGCTTGGCTTCACCCTGGCTGACGGGATCGGCTACGTTCAAGCCTGCGTGGAGCGCGGGCTGGACGTGGACAGCTTCGCGCCCCGCCTCTCTTTCTTCTTCGACATTCACAGCGACTTTTTCGAGGAGATCGCCAAGCTCAGGGCCGCGCGGCGGATGTGGGCCCGCATCATGAAGGAGCGCTTTAACGCTCAGCAGGCTGAGTCGATGAAGCTGCGCACGCACACACAGACCGCGGGGGTGGCGCTTACGGCCCAGCAACCCATGAACAACGTGGTGCGCGTGACTTTTCAAGCGCTCGCCGCGGTGCTCGGGGGCGCCCAGTCGCTGCACACAAACTCTCTCGATGAAACCTGGGCGCTGCCGACCGAGGAGGCGGTCACGGTCGCGCTCCGCACCCAGCAGATCATCGCTCACGAGTCAGGCGTGACATCCACGATCGACCCGCTGGGCGGGTCGTACTACCTGGAAGCCATGACCGATCAGATGGAGCGCGCGGCCTGGGAGTATATCCGGAGGATCGATGAGGTGGGCGGAATCATCCGCGCGATAGAGCGTGGCTACCCGCAGCGAGAGATCGCCGACTCAGCCTATCGATCGCAGCTCGCTGAGGATCGCGGCGAGCGGGTCGTCGTGGGCGTGAACAAATACGTTGAGCAGGATGAGGAGCCGATCAGGTATCTCAAGATCGACGAGAGCGTGGAACCGGAGCAGCTTCAGAGGGTGACGGCGGTGAAGGCCGCGAGAAATCACGCCGAGGTCGAGAGGCAGCTCAAGCGAATCGCAGAGGCGTGCCGGAGTGGCCAGAACCTGATGCCACTGCTCATCGACGCGGTCAAGGCGTATGTGAGTCTGGGTGAGATCGCCGATGTCTATCGACGGGAGTTTGGACAGTACCGGGAACCTATTATTTTTTGAGGAGCGGAGCATGGCAGACCCGATCAGAATCACCAGAGCCGCAACAGGGAAGGTTCACCCGAAGGACAGTGAGCTCGGGTTCGGGACCGTCTTCACCGACCACATGTTCCTCGCGAACTTTGAGGAGGAGAAGGGATGGCACGACCCGAGGGTCGAACCGTACGCGCCGATCCCGATGGACCCGGCCGCCGCGGTCCTGCACTACGCTCAGGCGATCTTCGACGGGTTGAAGGCGTTCCATGGCGTGGATGGGAAGGTCCGCCTCTTCCGCCCCCAGAAGCACGTCGAGCGGCTCAACAACTCGGCCAAGCGCATGTGCATCCCGCAGCTCGATCCCGACTTCGCGCTCCGGTCGATCCTGACGCTGGTTGGGCTTGAGAAGGAGTGGGTCCCGCGGACCATCGGCACGTCCCTCTATGTCCGTCCGATCATCATCGCCACCGAGCGGTTTTTGGGGGTCCGGCCGGCGAAATCGTACCTCTACTACATCATCCTTTCCCCCGTGGGCGCGTACTACCCCGAGGGCATGAGCCCGGTGAAGATCCTGGTGGTGGATGAGTATGTGCGAGCGGTCCCCGGCGGTGTGGGCGCGGCCAAGACCGCTGGGAACTATGCGGCGAGCCTCTACGCCAGCGAGGAGGCGAAGCACGCCGGGTATACCCAGGTGCTCTGGCTCGACGGCGTGCATCGGAGATTTCTGGACGAGGTCGGGACCATGAATATTATGGTCAAGATCGGAGACGAAATCATCACGCCGCCGCTCACCGGGACGATTTTGCCCGGGGTCACTCGGGATTCTGCGCTCACGCTGATGCGGGAGTGGGGACTGAAGGTGAGCGAGCGGCAGATCTCGATCGACGAGGTCATTTTCGCCCACAAAAAGGGCGAGCTGATGGAGGCGTGGGGGACGGGAACCGCGGCCGTGATCTCCCCGGTTGGCGAGCTGTCATACAAAGGCGAGAAGATGATCATCAACAACCGCGAGATCGGGCCACTCACTCAAAAGCTCTATGATGCGATCGTCGGAATCCAGTATGCAACCGCTTCGGACCCGCACAGGTGGACCGTGGAGGTAAAATGATGGACTGCGTCTTTTGCAAGATCAAAGACGGGCAGCTCCCCTCGCACAAGGTCTACGAAGACTCGAAGACCCTCGCGTTCCTGGACATCAACCCGGTGACCCCTGGCCACTGCCTCGTGGTCCCCAAGATCCACTCGGCGACGATCTTCGAGATCGAGCTGCCCGACCTGATGGCGGTAAGCGCCACGGCCAAGAAGGTCGCGATCGCGGTGAAGAACGCGTTTCAAGCCGAAGGGGTGAATATCCTTCAGGCGAACGGCGCCGCGGCGTTCCAGTCGGTCACTCATTTCCACTTCCACGTTATCCCCCGGTGGGGAAATGACGGGAAGGGATTCGACTGGAAGCTCGTGCGGGGGGATTCTGCGCAGCTCAAGCTGAATGTCGAGCGCATCCTCGCGGTGATCCGATGAGTGCCGTGGCGATAAGCGTCGCATCGATTGCAGCGCGGGCACCCGGGCTTCGCCACGCCCGCGCTCTTGAGCTTGCGCCGGCAAAGCCGGCGCTCGAGCAGAGAAGATACTTGCGTGGGCGAAGCCCCCGCTCGAGCGAGGTCGCTCATGGCAGAGCGTAAGATCAGAGTGTTGGTCGCGAAGCCGGGGTTGGATGGGCACGATCGAGGCGCGAAGATCGTGGCTCGAGCGCTCAGGGACGCGGGGTTCGAAGTGATTTATACCGGGCTCCACCAGATGCCGGAGCAGGTAGTGGCCACCGCCGTTCAGGAAGACGTGGACGCGATCGGCCTTTCTGTCCTCTCGGGCGCGCACATGCATCTCTTCAGCCGCGTGATGGAGCTCCTCAAGGAAAAGGGAGCCGAAGACATCATAGTCTTCGGGGGCGGCGTCATTCCACCCGAGGACATCGCGGCGCTCAAAGCGATGGGGGTCAAAGCGCTCTTCACCCCGGGCGCCTCGACACAAGAGATCGTGCGCTTTGTCCGCGAGAATGTGCGGGCTCACGTGTGATGCGGATGAGCAATCGCCAAATCGGAGTGGACCAGACATGATCACCCGACTCGTGTCGGCCCTTGTGTGCTTTCTCCTGGCGCTCCATGAGTATTTCCTCGGGAGCCTGGAAGGTGCTCAGCCCAATCGTGACGGGATTGTCACG
This sequence comes from Candidatus Methylomirabilota bacterium, assembly GCA_035288345.1. Taxonomy (GTDB): domain Bacteria; phylum Methylomirabilota; class Methylomirabilia; order Rokubacteriales; family DATEAO01; genus DATEAO01. Next base: position 5,232 of record DATEAO010000247.1, read on the forward strand.
GCGCTGCTCTCAGGCGACTTTGCCGCCGGGCCGCTCCTCCTGGTCGCCTTTGGGCTGTTCTTGATGTATCGGGCCTGGGAGGCCTACAAAGACCGGCGAGATCGCCGGTCTTCGGTCAAACACAATGCGTAACGCGTTAGGCTCGCGTTCCAAACGATTGAGGAGGTGAAATCCCGTGTTTCTTCATCTCACGCTGGCGCTCTGCTGTTTTGTCTTCGCCATGCAGGAATATTTTGTCGGCTATGTTGAAGGAGCATCCCTTCAACCCGACTGGATCGAAGATCTGGTACTTGGTGAGCCGGTCGCCGGTGTGCCCCTTCTGGTGGCGTTTGGCTTTTTCCTGATCTACCACGTCGGGATGACCTGGCGTGGGTCGTCTAGGCGGTAGGAGGATTGTCATTGGATTTTGAGGTGAACGAGGAGCAGCGGCTCCTCCGTCAGACTGTACGGGAGTTTGCCGAGCGAGAGATCGGGCCTCAGATTGCCGAGTTCGACGAGCGCCAGGAGTTCCCGCACGGCATCGTGAAGAAGCTGGGCCAGATGGGGCTCCTGGGCGTCACGGTGCCGCAAGAATACGGCGGCGCAGGGCTTGACTACGTCTCTTACGCCCTGATCATCGAGGAGCTGGCGCGGGTGGATGGCTCCATTGCCCTGACCGTCGCCGCTCACAACTCTCTGTGCACAGGGCATGTTGCGCTCGCGGGGAGTGCCGCTCAGAAATCGCGCTACCTCGCGCCGCTGGCCACCGGGGAGATGCTTGGGGCCTGGGGGCTGACCGAAGCGGGCTCCGGCTCCGACGCCTCCTCCATGCAGACGGTTGCCGAGCGGCGGGGCCGCGAGTGGCGCCTTCGCGGGACCAAAGCGTTTATCACGAATGGGGGCGTCGCCGGCGTCTACGTCATCTTGGCGCTCACGGACAGAGCAAAGGCCACCCACGGCATCTCAGCGTTCATTGTCCCGAGAGAGACCCCCGGATTCCGCATTGGCTCGAGTTACAACAAGCTCGGCTGCCGCGCGTCGGACACAAGAGAGCTGGTTCTCGATAACGCGACCGTCCCCGCGGAGAACCTCTTGGGCCGCGAGCACGAGGGATTCGTCGACACGCTTCGGGTGCTCGACAAGGGCCGCATCTCCATCGCGGCCATGGCTGTTGGCCTGGCCCAAGGCGCCCTGGATTGCTCGATCGCGTTCGCCAAGGAGCGCAAAGCCTTCGGCAAAACCATTGTGCAATTTCAGGCGCTGCAAGCGATGGTCGCCGATCTCCACACCGAGATCGATGCCGCCCGGCTCCTGACCTGGCAGGCCGCGGACCTGGCCCAACGCGGGCTTCCCGTCACCAAGGAGTCGTCGATGGCGAAGCTCTTCGCGGCCGAGGTCGCCATGAAAACGACCACCCAGGCGATCCAGATCCACGGCGCGATGGGGTACACCAAAGAACTTCCGGTGGAGCGCCATTTCCGGGACGCGAAGCTGTGCGAGATTGGCGAAGGCACTTCAGAGATCCAGCGCGTCATCATCGCTCGCGAGATCCTCAAGAGCGCATAAGTTTCCGCTGTCACGACTCGCCGTCCAGGAACCCATCGCCCCAGGAACCTTCTTGACAAGCTCTTGATACGCTCCTATCCTGCCTCGTAGCTAGACACGCATTTCTATCGAGTCTGTCGCGGCGAGAGCAGATCGGAAGGACCAGCAAACGGCATTATCAGAGCCGCCTCTAACCGGCCCAGCTGCGGGCGGATCAGGGAATCGAATGACAGCAACGGCCATCGGCCAACACGCCCCATTGTTCCATCTCCCCTCGGCGCAAGGGCCCAGCGTCGCGCTCGAGGAGTTCAGGGGCCGGTCCAACGTGGTCGTTTGGTTCACCAAGGGCTTCGGCTGCCCGTTCTGTCGCCAGCAGATGTCTCAGCTCCTTCGAGGCTATCCTGAATTCCGGCGGCTGAATACCGAGATCCTCGAAGTCACGCCCACTGATCCAGCCCGAGGGCAGACCTACGCCAAACACTTCAGCCTTCCATTCCCGTACCTTTGCGATCCTCGCGATGAGACGCGGCGGGCGTATGGCCTTGCCGCGCGGCAGAGGCCACCGCAATGGTACCTCACGAAGCTGCTTCGAAAACTCCAGAGCGACCCGCTCCCGGCGGATGACTTCGGACCGAGTGGAAGACTCGGCACCCCGATCGGTGTCAGGTCGTCGTTCCGTGAGCTGCGCCGAATCATGGCCGATGACGACACCGGCTTCTTCGTCATCGATAAGGACGGCGTGGTCCGCCATGCGAAGGTCGGCGCCTACAGGGACGCTGGGGGGCTGGGCCAATTCTGGCGGCTCCCCACCACGGCCGAGATGATCGAAGTGCTCCAGGCGCTGGAAGCGGATGCGGAGAAAGCGCGCCGGGTATGAAAACGCATCGCCGCAAGGACGCCGAAAGAGCGCACGGCGCGCTGCCGCAATGAAGGATCCCCTTCTCAGCGTGGACGGACTTTACATGACGTTTGGCGGCGTCCGGGCGCTCCAGGGCGTCAGCCTCGAGGTGAAGCGCGGGGAGATCTGCTCCGTCATCGGTCCTAACGGAGCTGGAAAGACCGTGCTCCTGAACTGCATCAATGGCCTCTACCGCCCTCAACAGGGACGGACCGTCTTCAAGGGGCGAGAGATCAGCCGCCTGAGACCCCATCGCCGGGCCGCCCTCGGCATCTCTCGAACATTCCAGAAGATCGAGCTCTTTTCAGGAATGACCGTGCTTGACAACATCAGGCTTGGCCGTCATCTTCATACGAGGACCGGCCTCCTCACCGGCGCTGCGTACCTCGGCCCCGCGGCGCGTGAGGAGATCCAACACCGCGCGTTCATCGAGGAGATCATCGACCTCCTTGAGATTCAGCACATTCGCGACACGATCGTGGGGATGCTTCCGTATGGGCTGCAGAAACGGGTGGAGCTGGCCCGCGCGCTGGCCCTTGAACCCACGCTCCTTCTGCTCGACGAGCCGATGGCGGGCCTGAACCTCGAGGAGACCGAGGACATGGCCCGCTTCATTCTCGATGTCAACGAGGAGGAGCGCTGGAAGGTCACGTGTGTCTTGGTCGAGCACGACATGGGCGTGGTGATGGACATCTCACATCGGGTGGCGGTGCTCAACTTCGGCGAAAAGATCGCCGAGGGCACGCCCCAGGAGATCCAGTCGAACCCCGAAGTGGCCAACGCCTACCTCGGAGAGTCGGAGGGGCTGTATGTCTCGCGGCGGTAACGGAGGGTTCGAGCCTCCACAGATCACCGAGGACCTCACCATCCCCAAGCTGCTCCTCCGGACCGCGGGCCGCTATGGCGACCGAAAGGTGGCGATGCGGGAGAAAGAGTTCGGGGTCTGGCGCCCGATCACCTGGCGGGAGTACGCAGAGCATGTCAGGCACGTGGCCCTGGGGCTGGAGGCGGTCGGGCTCGAGCGGGGAGACAAAGTGGCGCTCATCGGCCACAACCGCCCCGAAGGGCTCTGGGCCGAGATGGCTACATTCGCGGCCGGCGGTGTGGCGGTCTGGCTCTTTCAAGACTGTCTCATCGATGAGGTCCACTACATCGTCGATCACTCCGACGCCAAGATTCTGATTGCTGAGGGCCAGGAGGAGGTGGACAAGGCGCTTGCGATCAAAGATCGCTGCCCGAAGCTCTCCCGCATCATCTGGGACGACGCCAAGGGGATGCGACGCTACGATGATCCGCTGCTTCTCAGGCTCACGGAGGTCGAGGCAAGAGGGCGCGAGATCGCGCAGCGCGAGCCGGGCCGCTTCGAAACGATGGTGGCGAACGGACATGGTGACGAGATCGCCCTCATCCTCTACACCTCGGGCACGACGGACGTTCCGAAGGGCGCAATGCTCACGCACACCAACATGCTGGCCATGGGACGGAACCTCATGCGGGTGGACCCGTGCAAAGAGAGTGACGACTTCGTCTCGTTTCTTCCCTTTGCCTGGATCGGCGAGCAGATGATGTCG
>DATEAO010000248.1:0-13780 GCA_035288345.1 Candidatus Methylomirabilota bacterium
GCCCAGTGTCTCCGCGGTGATTTGGCGTGGTGGCCGTCTTCTGTTACAGCAGCGCGCCGATGGCGGGCAGTGGGGGCTTCCCGGAGGATCCGTCGAGATCGGCGAAACAGTCACTCACGCGATCTCGCGCGAGGTCCGTGAAGAGACCGGCCTCGAAGTCCAGCGCGGCCGCCTCATCGGAGTCTATTCAGACCCGGCTTTTCAAGTCGTGCAATATCCTGATGGACAGGTTTGGCACTACGTGAACCTCTGCTTCGAATGCACCATCCTCGACGGGACGCTCACCACCTCGGACGAGACGCTCGCGCTCGATTTCTTCTCCCCGAGCGAACTTCCGCCGACCCTCGTACCGCTGCACAAGATCCGCATCGAAGACGCGCTCACGAGCCGGCTCGAACCCTTCATCCGTTAGGGAACGCGATGGTTCAGAAAATTCATCACGTGGGGATCGTGGTCCGTGGGATTGATGACGCCCTCCGTTTTTACCGGGACACGCTTGGCCTTCCTGTCATCAAGCGCGCTGAACTGAAGGAGCACGGAGTGGCCGCCGCGCTCCTCGCAGCGGGGGAGAGCGCTATCGAGCTCGTCGAGCCCACCGATCCCACAACCGGGGTCGCCCGCTTCCTCAAGAGGCATGGAGAAGGCCTGCATCACCTCTGTTTTCAGACCGAGGACGTTGGAAAAGATTTGATTGAGCTCCGGCGAAAAGGGGTCACCCTGATCGATGAGGCGCCGCGTCCTGGGTTGCCAGGTCTGATTGCGTTTCTCCATCCAAAGTCGACGGCGGGGATCCTGGTCGAGTTGGCCTCGCCCACGGAGGAGATCCAGCGCTACAAGGAGGTTCGGATGAAGCGCGTGGTGATTTCAAGCTCCGACGTCCCTCGCGCATGCGATCTCTACCGCGACCTCTTCGACCTTCACGGCAAGTCTGTCAACGGGAGCGCGAGGGCTCTGCTTGATGTGGGACGCGGCGCGCTCCTGATCGTGCCCGCTGACGAGGCGGGAGAGGTGGTCGGCATGCTCGCCCTCTCGCTGGTCTCTGAAGACCTCTCTCTGCTCCTTGAGCGCCTCCGGAGCCATGGGGTGGCGTTGCGCTCGGGAGCCGGCGAGCTGACTGTCGAGCCAAGCTCGAGTCACGGCGTCCACCTTCACATCAGCCGCTACGAATAGTATTCGGATGTCAGATGTCGGATGTCAGACTCTAAACTCTAAAATCAAAACTAAAATGAATCAGGTTCTGCGGCGATCTTGTCGAGGTCGGCTCGGGTGTACGAGCCGAGACTTCTGAAGTTCAGCTCCGTGTAGTTCTTGATCCACCGCATCGCGATCTTTGTCGCTTTACGATATCGCTCCTCCGCGGCCGCATACGCCTGACGGCCCTTTTCGTCGCCTACCGAGGCCTTCAATCGAGCCAAAATGTCTTCAAGCTCTTCCTGGAGGAGCCGCTTCACGAGCGGAAAGTCGTGGACGTCGCTCGGGGTGTCTGTCGGCCGAGCGCGGTGCCGGACGCGCTGAGCGATCTGGGCCACCGACATTCGGCCGGTCGCGAGATCTTCCATCAGGGCGGGGTGAATCCCTGGCTTCCCCGCGAGGCTGTCAATCCCCTTGGCCCCTCGGCCGGTCAGCCACCCTTCGACATACTCGATCAGCATGCGGGCGTTTCGACGCGTTCCCTCGATCGTGATCGGCCCGCTCGGCACCTCGATCTTGATGGGGTAGTTGTCCGGGTCGGCCATCTCAGCGGTTGGCTTCCAGCCCGAGGCGAGGAGCTGTTTAAACGGGTCCGCGGCCGTCTTCATGTGGAAGATGTGGGCCACCCATGCCCGGATGAATCCTTGGGCCGCCTCCCACTGCTTGTCCTTGCTGATTGCCTGCGCCGCGACGCGATTGACCTCGGGATCGTTGCTCGGAAGCGCCGTGGCCATTCCTCCGATGGGGGCCGCGCCGCGTTTGAGACAGATCGCCACGAGGCGCCTGAAGATGTTGGCCAGAAATGGCGTGGTCTTGATATCCACGCCGAAACGGTCCGGCCACACTTGCTTCGGGTCGGCCATCACGTACTCAAAGATGCTCGCCTTGAGGTCCCAACGCGCCGCATTCAACCCTGCCCCGTAGGGACCCAAAGCGTGGAGCATCTCTTCCATCTCGTAGACGCATGGGAGTGACTCGACCAAAATGATTGCTTTGATGGTGGCATTCTTGAGGAACGGCAAATGGGCTCGACTGAGGTCAAAGAGGTCGCGGTAGAGTTTGCTTTCCTCGGATGATTCCAGCTTGGGCAGATAGAAGTAGATGCCTTGCCCGCGCTCGACCTGGGCACGGCCCGCGTAGAAGAGCGTCAGGGCGGTGCCGAGGATCGCCGCGGGGATCGGCGCGCCGTCCACTGTGACGTCAGGCTCGTCGAGGTGCAAGCCACGCTCACGGTGCATAAAGAACGGGAGTTCGCCTTCGGCAATCCGGTACTCCTTTCTCCGCTCCGGATCGAAGTAGGTAAGCTCCCGGTGTACCGCACCCACACGGTTGTGAGCGGCCCGCACGGTGTCGATCAGCCGGTGGCCGCCTGAATCCTCGTCGTCGTCGAGATCGCCTTCAGCGCGCTCCCCCTCAGGCCCGGGGTTCAACGCGTTGATGAACATGCTCGTGATCGAGCACGGCCCGGAAATCTCGATCCCCGGCTTTAAGAGATCGTCCGGGACCGGCGCGACCCTCCAGTCCCCCGTGTTGATGTGGCTGACCGGAGGAGAAGAGGGGAGAGCTCCATGTTCATGCGCCCGCTTGAGTCCGTCGAGCCGCTTGGCGCGAAGCGCGTGGATCGTCGGAGTGAGCTGATCATGCAAACGCACCAGGTAGTCCAAGAATTGCGGGGTAAAAAGCTCTGCGGCCCCTTCGACGGGGGCGAACTTCACCCGTGCCGCGACTGGAACTGCTCGTGCTGGGTCTGCCATACAGGTCTCCTTTAGCTGGAAGTGCCATTCTATTTCACACGCTCCGACGCGCCTGTCAACTGGAAATTCAGGCTGTCAGCAGTCAGCGATCAGCCGTCGGCATTCGAATCCATAGAAAACGCCCTGGAGTGTGGGAAAATGCGAGCACTGTGCGTACTCGCCGCGATGATCTCTTCTGGCTTCTCGGCCTCTGTGGGGCTAGGGTGGGGGCATCGCTGAGCTTCATGAGCTACCCGGGGGTGCTCCCGGTTCTCAGGGAGGAGTGGGGACTGAGCGCCACAGCGGCTGGCTTCATCTCTACCTCGTTTCAGCTTGCATTCACGCTCTCGCTCGCGGTCTTTTCAGGGCTGGCTGATCGCGTTGGAGCTCGCCGGATCTTTCTCTGGTCCAGCTTCTTCACGGCGATCACCGCCTTTCTGGTGCCGCTCATGGCCCAGGGCTATCGCTCAGGGCTTCTCCTCTTCACGCTGTTGGCCTTCACCTCGGGCGGCACTTATACTCCCGGGCTGATGCTCGTTGCTGGCCGGATCTCGCCCGGGCGCCGCGGGTGGGCGATGGGGTGGTTTCTCGCGGCCGCCTCGCTCGGCTATGCGTGCTCCCTGCTGATTACAGGGTTGCTCGTCTCTCAGTTCGGGTGGCGTTCAGCGCTGATTGGGATTGCGATCGGATCGTTCATGGGAGCCGTGCTTGCTCTCTGGACGCTCCATCATTCCCCTGACGAAGCGCCAGTAGCAGGACGCAGCCTCGATGGCGGCGGATTTGTGACAGCGGTGCTGACAAACCGGCCGGTGCTCTTGCTGCTCGTCGGCTACACGTTTCACAGCTGGGAGGTGCTGGGAATGTGGGCGTGGACCCCGGCGTTCCTGACCGCGGTGCTAGGTGATGATGAGGCGATTGAGCGCGCTGCAGGCCACGGCGCGAGCCTGACTGCGCTCTTTCACCTGACGGGTCTTCTGGCAACCAGCGTCAGCGGCTGGCTCTCAGACCGCTGGGGACGCACCGGGGTGATCATCCTGATGATGTCGATCAGCACTCTCTGCTCGGTCACGTTCGGGTGGCTGGTGAACGCTCCGCTCTCGCTCGTGCTCCTCGTCGGGTTCATTTACAGCTTTGCCGCGATCGGCGACTCTCCCGTGTACTCGACCGCGCTCACAGAAGTGGTGCGGCCCGCCTATCTGGGCTCGGCGTTGGCGATGCGCTCGCTCGTCGGGTTCGGCGTGGGCTCCATGTCATCGGTGGCGTTCGGGACAGTGCTGGACCTCACGAACCCTCCCGCAGCCGGTCATCATGCGTTGACGTGGGGGTGGGCCTACGGCGTGCTGGGCCTCGGCGCCGCGCTCGGCCTCCTTTCCGTGGTGTGCTTGCGGCGCCTCCCGCAGAGCGAGCAGATGGCAAATGGCAAACGATGACGATAGCGGTCAGCTCTCAGCGATCAGCTTCGCGCGTAACGGAGGTAACCAGATCACTTGTTCGCCCAAAGTCTGCGCATTTCTGTGAGATTCTGGTTTGCCCCCCACTTGCGCCGTGGGGAGAAGCGAGCAGCCCAAGGCCCGAGGGAGGAGCCAACCGGAGCGTACGCGGTTGTACGTGAGGATTGGCGACGACCGAGAACGCAGGGATGCGACGCTTATCGCCACGGCATCATCCGGCGGGCTTGAGGCTGACGATGTACTCCCAGCCGAGCGCTCCGACTCGAGAACTGATGCTCAAGCGCGGGCTTTTCCTGAGCCGTTCAAATTCTTCTCGCGTGACCTCCACGTAGTTCGCGTCTTCCCCCTTCCGCCACGAGTTGAATCCGAGCGCGAGGCGCCCCCGGCTCCCCGGGAACATGGAGAGAATCACGACCTCATGGTCCTGGCTCGGGGCCCGGCTGAGCCGGTGATTGATAAGCGGGGAGGTCCCCACGACGAGTGAGCCAAAGCAGATCGTCATCAGCACGCCGATGAGCAGTCTCCCGTCTCTATTGAACGGGCGTCCGTTGGGGTAGACGAAGAGCGACGGCCAGTGTGTTTGGACCCACCACGCGGCCACTCCCCCGATGACAATCCCGATGGCGATTGGAATCGGGTAGAGTCGCTCCATCGGATCGAGCATTCGGTAGCCGGGTGGGATGAGGAGAGACAGAAGCCCACCCAGCATGATGAGCGCAATGACGAGCAAGATTCTGGCGCGCTGCCCCTTGGTCATGAGCGACCCCTCCTGGTCGAAGGTCCTCACCGTGCGACTGCCGATCATCATATCGTGGGGCCCGGCCAATTTCTCAGGAATCAGTTAACGGCGGTGGGCGGTTCTGATCTGGACCTCTCTCCGCACGAGCGACGTGACGTTCCGCGTGCCGATGTGCTACCTTCAGCAGGCCTGAACACGGAGGCAGCCACCGCCATGCAGACTGCTACGACCTCGTGGTCCAATCACTTGAGGTCTGCGATCGAGCGACTCGATCTCGTGAAGCTCGAGCGTGAGTATTGGGACCAGGACGAGTTTCTCTTCATTCCTGAATTCCTCCCTCCTGACGCGATCGCCCCGCTGCTCGAGGACGTGGAGCGTCTCGCGCCCAGGACGCCTTCGCCTACTTCGGGGTGAAATCTCTCTGGCAGGCCCGCCGCCGGAAGTAACCTCAGATTTTAAATCCGCAATCCAAAATCTAAAATCCAAAATCCGAAATCTGTTACGCCGCGGGAGGCCGCTGGATCGAATCGGCGGCGATTGCGGCACGCTCTCGCCGACCGACGATGCGAAGGATCACAGGGAGCACCACCAGCGAGGCCAGGAGGCCCGACGCGGCCCCGATCGTGAGCAGCAGCCCAAGCCCGAAGATCCCTTGATGGTCCGCGATCATGAGACTGCCGAACCCGACCATGGTGGTGAGACCGTTGAGCGCGACGGCCATCACCGTGCTGCGCGCCACCAGCGGCCCGCCGTGCTCACGCCCTTCCATGTAGCGGATCACCACGTTCAGTCCGAACTCCGCCGAGGTCCCGATGATGAGCGGCAATCCCCAAACGTTGGCGAGTGTGAACTTGAGATCAAAGATCCACATGAGCCCGATCGTCCAGAGCATTCCTACCGCCAGAGGCAGGATAGCCAACAGGCTCTCCCGGAGCCGCCGGATCATCAAGAGTGTCAGCGCTCCCACGAGCAGAAACGCGTACGCCGTGCCCTGGAAGTACGCCTTCTCCATCAACGCGATGGCCTCGTAGGTAATCACCGGTGGACCGGTCACGTCAGGGTCCACGGAACGAAGCTCGCTGACAAACTGCTCAGCGCCGGCTCGGTCCCAGATGTTGACCTTCGGGTGCACCTGAAGGAGAAAGCGGCCGCTCGAGCCGACGAACTTTCGGCGCAGCTCGTCAGGCACGTCTTGAGTGGTGACGGCCCGAGGGGCCAGGTTGCGCTGGAGACTATGGAACTTCCCCGTGAAGTCCCGGTAGAGCTGGGCCTGAAGGTAGGTCAACGCCGGCTCGGCGCTCTCTCGATCAGTCCGCTCCAGCTTGGTCAGCAGCTGCGCGGCGAGCTTCTGAGCCTCTTTGATCTCCTTCGGAACCCGCTGGCCAGCCTCGCCCATCGCCACATCCAGGCGCCGCTTGAGATCTCGCACCGCCGCGGTCAGGCGATCGAGGTCCACGGGGCTGCCCCGCCCGATCCTAACAGGCGCCACCAGCCCGGCAAAGCTCCTGATGGTCTTGATCTTCTCTTCTTGGTCCTCGGGGATCAGATGGAGGATCGAGTCCACCCCTGAGACAGACGGGAGCCGGTCGAACGCCTCCTGCTTCTTTTTGAGCTCTTCCAAACTTCCCGCCGAGGTGAGAGCGCTGAACCCGGATCGCCCCGCTTTGGCCAGAATCTTCTTCTCCCACACCACAGACTCCGTGTCTCTAGCCTGGAGGTTGAGCAGGTTGTAGTCGAAGCCGACCGAGCGGAACGAGAGCGCAGAGGCGAGTGTCGCAATGCCGGCAACCACGAGCACGCTCTTGGGATAGCTCGTGAGCCACTCCAGCACGGGGACGTGAATCCGCGCGAACTCGACGGCTCTCGGCTTTTGACCGTGTGGACGGGCCGCGTGGTGACGATCCACGAGAACCAAGAGGGCGGGGAAGAACGTCATCATGCTGAGCCAAGCCAGGAGGATCGCGCTCCCTGCGATGAACCCGAACTCTTGAATGCCGCGAAAATCGGTGAGCATCAGGACATAGAACGTCCCCCCGGCCGTGAGCGCGCCCAAGAGGATCCCGGGCCCGGTCCGCCGGGCCGTGAGCTCGACCGCTTCCTTCAGGTTCCGCCCGAGGAAGATCTCCTCCTCGTAGCGGAAGAGGAAGTAGATCCCGTAGTCGATGCCGATCCCCACCACAATGGAGATAAACATCACGGAGAAGATGGTGAGGTGGCCCACCGTAAGCGTCACCACCCCCATGGACCACGCCAGGCTCACGGCGAGGACGGCCAGCATGAGGAGCGGCTTGCCCGCCTGCCTGAAGGCGAGGATCATCACCAGGAGTGTGAGCGCGAAGGCCAGGAGCGTCGCCGTCCTGCTGTCCCGGAACGCGCTCGTCATCTCATCGTTGGAAAGAGTCGGCGCGCCGGTGACGCCGGCCTCGATGGCGGGGAACGCGGGCCTGACACGGGCGATGGCCTCGCGCACCGCGTCGATCGCCTTCTGATCGCCGACGAAGCTTCCTTTCTCCGATTCCGGCGTTCCGACCAGCACAAAGAGCAGGCTCTTGTCTTCCGAGAAGAAGTAGCCCGCGTCCGCGTCCTCGCTCCCGAACGAGAAGAGCGCGCCCCAGGGTGAGCGGTACGGCGTGGGACGGTCCAGGCGATCGGAGATCTCCGTGAGCAGCACGTGGAGGAACCGCGTGTCGACCGGCCCGTCATTCGTCAGCCCAAGATCGAAGAGGTGGGTGAGGAACGACGACGCGATCTGGCGGCTGGTCTGCTCAACGAGCTGGGCCAGGCTGGGATCCCCGGCGAAGTTCTCCATAAACTCCTGGTGATCGAAGATCCGGTCGCGGATCTCCCGAAGCTCTTCGGTGGAGAGATAGAGGAGCTGGCGCCCCTCAAACCGCTTGGGATCAATGCGATAGGTGACCCGGTTGAACGTGACCGGGGACGCTTTCAACTCGCGCACGAGACGGCTCGCATACGCTTTGGCCGCTTCGAGCGAGCGCGCCTCGATCACGACAACAATATCCTCCAGCTCGCCGAACTCCTTCTTGTACTCGGTGTAACGCACCACGTACCCGGCGTGTTCGGGCAGAAGGTCGCGGCCGGAGGTCCTGAACGAGAGCTCGTGAAGGGTGTACCAGAGCCCCAACGCGCCGAGCAGGACGGAAAGGGCGACCGTCAGCGCCGGGTACCGGCACGACAGCCTGACCAGTCCGCGAAGGAGCCTTCCCGTCTGAGAAATAAAAACCAACCTACCCGGCCTCCAGTTGATTGCTAGAACGCTTGTTCGCGGAACGTCTGCACTGTTCTGTCAGACTTTGGTCTTGGCACCCACTTGTGCCGTGGCGAGAAGCGAGCAGCCCAAGGCCCGAGGGAGAAGGAACCCCGAGGCGTATGCCGTATACGTTGAGGGGTTCCGACGACCGAGAACGCCGGGATGCGACGCTTATCGCCACGGCACTATTCGGCTCCGAGAATGAACTGCTCGAGGCGGCGCCGCGCCTCCTCGTCAGACCACTGCTCCGGCGGGGATTTCATGAGATAGGCCGAGGGGGCCAGGAGCGCTCCCTTGAGGCCCCGGTCCATGGCGATCTTGCAACACCGGATGGCGTCGATCACCACGCCCGCCGAGTTCGGTGAATCCCACACCTCGAGCTTCAGCTCGATCGTGATCGGCAGATCGCCAAAGCTGCGTCCCTCGACCCGGATGTGGGCCCACTTCCGATCTTGAAGCCAGGGCACGTAGTCGCTCGGCCCGATGTGCACGGCGTCGAGGGACACGGGATGCCGAAGCTGGGAGGTGACGGCATCTGTTTTGGAGGTCTTCTTCGACGCGAGCCGCTCGCGCTCCAGCATGTTGTAGAAGTCGGTGTTCCCTCCGACGTTGAGCTGGCTGGTTCGCTCCATCCGCACCCCGCGGTCCATCAGGAGCTTGGTGAGCACGCGATGGACGATGGTCGCTCCCACCTGCGACTTGACATCGTCGCCGATCACGGGGAGACCTCGCTCCTCAAAGCGGCGCTGCCAGTACGCCTCGCGCGCGATGAAGACGGGGATGCAGTTGACGAACCCGCACCCCGCATCGAGCACCTGCTCCACGTACCACTTCGTGGCCATTTCACTCCCCACCGGGAGAAAGTTCACCGCGAGATCGGTGCCGGTCTCCCTCAGGATGCCTGTGATGTCCGCGGTGGGACCCGGGGCCTTGGTGATCACGCGCGAGAGGTATTCTCCCAGCCCGTCGTGGGTCATCCCGCGGTGAACCGGCACGCCCAAGGGGGGAACCTCACAGAACCGCGCCGTGTTGTTGGGCGGACAGAAGATCGCTTCGGAGAGATCCTTTCCCGTTTTGTTCACATCGATGTCGAACGCCGCCGAGAACTCGATGTCGCGGATATGATACGGGCCGAGCTTCGCGTGCATCAGCCCAGGGATGAACCCTTGATCTGACGCGTCGCGATAATAGTGGGCCCCTTGAACAAGGGCTGACGCGCAATTCCCCACTCCCAAGATTGCCACACGAACGGCTGCCACGGCTGTGCCTCCTTTCGCAGGTCACTGACGCAGTTTTCGCAGGAAGGGCGCTGTGTGGTGCGTAAACGCAGAGTCAGTCTATCACAAGGGGAGAGCTCGCGGAACAGAAGGGGTGATCATCGCCCCCCCCAGGCGCGGTAGATCACACTGGTCAGCCAGTAGCCATGAGAGCCAATCGCCAGCACTCCGACCAACCACGGCAGGAGTGACGGGAGCCCCCAAAGGCCGATCAAGCTGGCAATGACGACGAGATAGAAGAGGTCTCGATTCGCCATGCGCCGGAGGAGGTGGCCCACCGGGCCGTGGGACTCACCGGACGCGTTTCCGGTTCGCGCGACCACAGCGCTCATCACGATTCCAGCCGCGGCCAGGATGCCAAGCCCCATCCCCCAGAGGCCGCTGGATCGGCTGGCGGTGACGGCCATCCCCAGCACGAGCGCGCCGTGAGTCACGGTGTCGATCGAGAAATCAAGCCATTTCCCGAGCGGCGACTCGAGGAACTTCAGCCGCGCGATCTCACCGTCCGTGTGGTCGAGGATCACGGCGAGCTCGTAAAACAATGCGCCCACCAAGGCGGAGGCGAGCGAAGCGTTCCAGAACCCGTACGCTCCCGCGACGCCGAGCGCCAGACTCAACACGCTGATCTGGTTTGGAGTGACCGGGAGGTAGACCAGGAGATGGGTGAAGAGGCGAGAGCAGCGTCGGTTCAGGATTCTGTCCACCCACCCGTCTGCCGAGGTGCCCAGGCTCTGATAAAGCTTTGCGCCGGCCTGCCGCGCGCTGTTCGGGTCGGTGACTGCGACGGCGTACCCCCCACCGGTCACCAGGCGCGCGTTTTCCCGACGAAGCGCGGCTTCAAGCTCCTCACCAATCAGCTCGCCGTGGACCAGTCGCCTCCAGAGCTTGCTCGTGAGGCCCGGCGGGATTCGGAGGATGGGCGCGGTTGACCCCTTTGTCTCTTCCAAGCTGATCACGTAAGAGTTCGCTGTCGCTCGTCCCAGCCGCTCCAGGGACCCGGGATCGACAACCGTGTGGGCCGGCAAGAGCAGGACAGCACTCTCGCGCAGACGCGCGGCTTCGTCGGAAGCGCGGTCCGACAGCCATCGGACCGCGTGTCCTAGGCGACCACGCTGATTCAATCGCTCGGGTGGCAAAACATCGGTGAGGCGCGTGGGAAGGTAAATCTCGCGCACGCCTGCGCGAGTCGCCGTGAAGAGGAGGCGCTCGAGCACGGTGAGTCCCGCAACTTTGAGCCCTGCGCCATGAAGGCTCTCGCGGTCGGGAAGGTAGACGATGGCGGTCTGTATAACCGGCATGGCTTAGTTCGGGGTTCGCCCTTGACACGGATGTGTCAAGGGGGGGTTCGGGGTCCGCACGTTGGATTTTGGATTTCCGATTTCCGATTTGGGATTTGCGGCCCCCGGTCCCCGGTCCCCGGCCCCCGAACTTTCTATCCTCGGAAGGATTTCTTCTTGGGCGCGCCTGAGATCGTCCGCAAAGTCGATCTCAGTCCACGGCAGACCGTTGACCGCCACCCATCCCACATGCGCTTGGCGGAGCAGTCGATCGATCGCGTTCTCGTAATCGCCATCCGCTCCGTCGCGAACCATCTCCTCCAAGATCGTGGCGAGCAGGTGGCCGTGCGGAGCGGAGCACTTCATGAACCCCACGCCTTCACCCACAGGGTCGTACGGGCGGGCTGGAGCCTTCCGGCTGATCGCCACCACACGATCGCCCTGGACGAACAGCTTCATTTCTTCGCCGCTGTCTGTGAACGCCTCGTCGAGGCAGAGCGCGGAGCCGTCCGGCGCCGAGAGGAGCCGATGCAGCAGGGGAGTGGGGAAGAGCACATCCGCGTCCATCACGAGCGACTCCTCCCGAAGCTCGCCTCGCGCATGCCAGAGCGATCGGATCGAGCCCCGCGAATACTCCGGGTTCTCGATGTAGCGAGCCTGCAGCCCGGCACATCTCGTTCCGATCCGCTCTCGGATCAGCTCCTTCAGATGCCCGACCACGAGCACCGCCTCCTTGATCCCAACCTCACTCAGAGAGGAGAGCATACGCTCCAAGAGACTCTTCCCTCCGACATCAAGGAGGCACTTGGGAGTTCGATCGGTCAACGGCGAGAGCCGCCGGCCGATCCCCGCCGCGAGAATTATCGCTTTCATTGTCGGATCTCGGATGTCGGATTTCGGATAACAGATCTCCGTTGTTCGAATTCTGACATCTGAGATCTGTGATCGATGATCAATGGGTGTTTAGCACGTCGGTGAGGGCCTGAATGAACTCTTGGTATTCATCAAGCGTGACGTCGCCCATGTTGGCCACGCGAAAGATAGTGGGCGCGAGATGGCCCTGACCCGCATAGATGACGAACCCCCGCGCTTTGAGCTGGTCGTGCAGCGTCCGGTACGTGAACCCCGGAGGGAGATTCATCGATGTAATCGTGTGAGACCGATACTCCGGTGGAAGGAGGAAGCTCAAGCCAAGTGCTCCACACCCTTGGCGGATCAATGCCGAAGCCCTCGCGTACCGCTGAGTTCGCGCTTCGACACCCTCCTCAATCAGCTCCGCCAGGGCCTCGTCCAGTCCGTAGAAGGCCGGGATCGCCGGAGTGAAAAGAGGTTCCCCTGTTTCCTGGGCGTGCCGGTTCTCCCAGAGGCTCAGGTAAAGCGAGCGCGGTTGAACCGTTGAGAGCTGTTCCATCGTTGTGTCCCTCACAAGCACAAAGGCCACTCCCGGCACTCCCTGAACGCATTTGTTCGCGGTTCCCACGCAGAGGTCGATACCGGCCGCGTCCAGATCCAGCGGCTCGCCTCCAAGCCCTGAGATCGAATCCACCAGAAAATGTTTGCGGTGACGCTTCGCGAGCGCTCCGACCTCACGGACCGGATTGATCAGTCCGGTGGTCGTCTCGTGGTGGACCATCGCCAGGGCCTGAATCGATCGATCCTCCTCGAGGATCTGTTCGATCCTTGGAAGATCGGGCCGTGCTGTCCACTCCGCGCGGACAGCCTTCACGTCGATCCCGTGCAGGGACGCGATTCGGGCGATCCGCTCGCCGTAGACGCCATTAACCACCACCAGAAGGCGCTGTCCTCGGTCCAGTGACGAACTGATCGCGGCCTCCAGTGCCGCGGTCCCTGAGCCGGAGATCAGCACCGAGGTGAAGTCATTCGGCGCAAACGCGCGGAGGAGCCGTGATCGGATCGACGCCATCAACCGGGCGAAGTCGTCCTCCCGGTGACAGATGTCCTCCCGCAACAACGCCTGCCGCACGCGCTCCGAGATGTTCACTGGCCCAGGATTGAGTAGAATCGTTCTTTTCATCTCACGCTTCACTCTTCACACCAGAAACGGGATTCGCGATTGGAGATCGGAATGCGAACCCCGATTCCCGAACCCCGAACCCCGTCCACCCTTCACTCTTCACGCTTCACTGCGTTCCGGAAACGGTCTCTGATCGTTTCCGGGGAATACGGGATCCTCGGCACTTCGGCCTCGGCTTGATTCACTTTGACCAGGAGAAACGTCGGCCCCTCCTCGGTGAGCGCTTGTCGAGTGGCGTCGCGCAACTGGTCAGCCTGCGTGACGAACGCGCTTCGGCGATAGCCGGCTCCGGCTGCCAGGCGATTCAGTCTCACATCTCGTGAGAGAGAGCGCTGATTGCCGGTCGAGCCGTACACCTCGTTGTCGAAGACGATGTGGATGAAGCGCTTCGGTTGGCTTGATCCCACCATGGCGAGGATGCCGAGGTTCATCAGCAGATTTCCGTCGCCATCAAAGACGAGGACGGTTCGATTGCTCGTGAGCGCCAAGCCGAGGCCGATGGCTGAGGCCAGCCCCATGGACCCGATCATGTAGAAGCTCTCAGGCCGGTCCTTGATGGCGAATGACTCGCGGCAGATGTAGCCGTTCGCGTGGATGACCGGCTCATCGCCGAGCTCGGCCAGCACCTGGCGCATCGCCTCCATCCTTGAGAGCGGGGTTCGGGGTTCGGGAATCGGGGATCGCAGGTCGGGGATCGTGATCACGGGGTTTTCGCGATTTCCTAATCCCGAACCCCGAACCCCGAACCCCGAATCGAACCCCGAACCCCGAACCCCGAACCCCGAACCCTCGTAGGGCTCCAGCAGTTT
>DATEAO010000249.1:0-3372 GCA_035288345.1 Candidatus Methylomirabilota bacterium
TTTGGGTGGAGTCCTGGGAGCTTCGAGACGGTCACTATGTGTTCAGAATGGCCGGGGGGTCCGTGTCGGTCCCCCGTGACCGGGTGCTCAAGATCCGGCGCCAATCGGCTGCCGAGTTCGACGCGGCGCACCGAACGCTTCAACACGAGCAGCTCAGGGCGCAACTCAGGGAGAAGCTTCGGGCCCTCGAGCAGGCCGAAGACGAGCTGGCGTCCCGCCCCAACGCCGATGTCGCCACGCTCAAGCAGCAGCGTCTCGAGCGCCTCAGAGAAGAGGTCCAGCACCTGAAAGAGCGCCTGGACGAATAACCGTCTCGAGAAGATCCTTTCCTTCGGTCCTTCACGCCGCCCCTTCGTTTGGACCGCTCTGTTGATCGTGTTAGAATTTAACTACCATGCTGGAAAGCGCGGTGGAAACTGTTGATATTCGGCTGGATCTCTTCGAGGAGATCGAGCGCCTCAAGCGGGACCTGAATGCGGTCATTCTGGCCCACTACTATCAGGAGCCCGATATCCAGGATGTCGCAGACGTTGTCGGCGACAGCCTCGGCTTGGCTCAGGAGGCCGCGAAGACAAGGGCCGACGTCATTGTCTTTGCCGGGGTCCACTTTATGGCTGAGACCGCGAAGATCCTCAACCCCGACAAGACGGTGCTCTTGCCGGACCCTGATGCTGGCTGCTCGCTGGCTGATAGCTGTCCGGCTGATCAGTTCAAAGCGTTCCGCGAGCGCTATGCTGACCATCTGGTCGTGAGTTACGTCAACTGCTCCGCCGCGGTCAAGGCGTTGAGCGACATCATCTGCACCTCCGGCAACGCGGAGAAAATCATTGGCTCGATTCCCTTGAAGCAACCCATCATCTTTGCTCCAGACCAGAACCTCGGACGTTACCTCGTCAAGAAGACCGGACGCGAGATGGTGCTCTGGCCGGGCACGTGCATCGTGCACGCGATCTTCTCGGAGAAGAAGATCGTCCAGCTCAAGATTCAGCACCCCGAGGCCAAACTGCTGGCGCACCCCGAGTGCGAGGAGAGCGTGCTCCGGCACGCCGACCACATCGGCTCCACCGCGTCGATCCTGAATTACGCCAAGACAAGCCCGGACCGCGCTTTCATCATCGCGACGGAGCCGGGCATCATCCACCAGATGAAGAAGGCGTGTGCGGAGAAGCTCTTCATTCCCGCGCCACCTGACAACAATTGCGCCTGCAACGAATGCCCCCACATGAAATTGAACACGCTCGAGAAGCTCTACCTCTGCATGCTCAAGCGGGAGCCTGAAATCGTCCTCGATGAAGAGCTTCGGCTCAGGGCGCTGAGACCGATCCAGCGGATGCTCGAGCTGAGCTGATCCCTGCCGTGACAATTCCGTTTGCTGAATCTGCTCTCAGGGCGCTGGTGTCGAATTTTCTCGCCGAAGACATGGGACGAGGTGATCTCACCACCTCGGCCGTTGTTCCCCCAACAGCCCGCGCGCGCGCGCGGGTCTTGGCCAAACAGCCCCTGGTCGTGGCCGGGTTGGACGTCGTCCGGGCGGTCTTCGTCGAGCTTGACCCATCCGCGATCATCCAGCGTTGTTCAGCGGACGGCGAGCAGGCGCCTGCCGGAGAGACTCTCGCGTTGATCAACGGCTCCGCCAGAGCGCTTCTCAGCGGAGAGCGGGTGGCCCTGAATCTTCTTCAACGCTTGTCAGGCATCGCGACATTGACGCGCCGATATGTCGATGCGGTGAAGGGGACCAACGCCCGCATTGTTGACACCCGCAAGACCACCCCCGGGTTGCGCGCGCTCGAGAAGTATGCGGTGAGAGTCGGTGGCGGGCAGAACCATCGGATGGGGCTCGACGATGGGGTCTTGATCAAAGATAACCACATCGCGATCGCGGGAGGGCTTCGCGAGGCGGTGGAGGCAGCGCGCGCCGCGCTTCCGCACCTGCACAAGATCCAGGTCGAGGTAGAGAATCTCGATCAGCTCCGCGAAGCAGTGAAGCTCGGTGTGGATGCTGTTCTGCTCGACAACATGTCGCCGACAGAGACCCGGGAGGCTGTTCGTGAGGTGCGATCAAGCGCCTACGGCGACCGTGTGGTGATCGAGTCGTCCGGGGGCATCACGCTGGAGACCGTTCGCGACTATGCCGAAGCAGGAGTGGACCTCATCTCGGTTGGAGCGCTGACCCACTCGGCCCCGGCTGTGGACATCAGCTTGGAGCTCGAAGCATGCTGAGATACTTCCCGTTGCACGATGCAGCGCTTCAGGACGCGCGAGAGCGCGGGCGTGGCGCAGCCCGGGGGCCCGCGCTCCAATGAAGACGGATGTCCTGGTCATCGGAAGCGGGCTTGCGGGGTGCGCCGCCGCGCTGGCCGCTGCGAAGCGGGGAGTGGGCGTGACGATGATCACGAAGAACCTCACGCCCGAGGAGGGCAACACCTTCTACGCGCAGGGCGGCATCATCTACCATGGCGCGCACGACTCGCCCGAGGCGCTTGCGAAGGACATTCTCTCGGCTGGCGCAGGGCTCTGCCTTCCCTCTGCCGTCCAGCTCCTGAGCCGTGAGGGGCCGAAGCTCTGCAAGGAGCTCTTGATCGACGAGCTGCGAGTGCCGTTCGACGAGGTCGAGGACCACGAAGGGGAGTTCCATCTGACCGCGGAAGCGGCGCACTCGGTTCCCCGCATCCTCCATCACAAGGATTTTACCGGACAGGCGATCGAGCGCGCGATGGTTCAGGCGCTCAGCGGATACTCAAACGTCACCGTGCTCACGATGGCGACCGCCATCGATCTCCTGACCCTCTCTCACCATTCGTTGCGGCCGCTTGATGTCTATCAGCCCCCGACCTGCGTCGGCGCGTACGTGCTCGACCAGGCCAGCGGAGAGGTGATGACGGTGCTGGCGAAAGAGACCATCGTGGCGACCGGCGGGCTTGGGGCGATCTTTCTCCACACGACAAATCCTCCGAGCGCGCGCGGCGACGGGATCGCGATGGCGTACCGCGCCGGGGCTCGATGCGTCAATGTGCACTACGTCCAATTCCATCCCACGACCCTCTACCATCCCAACGGGCGGTTTCTGATCTCAGAAGCGCTCCGCGGTGAGGGAGCCAGGCTCATCGACCGGAACGGACGAGAGTTCATGAAGGAGTATCACCCCGATGGCTCCCTGGCGCCGCGTGACATCGTGGCGCGAGGGATCCATCAGTTGATGCTGGAGACGGGGGTCCCGTGCGCGCACCTCGACATCTCGCACAAGCCGGCGGAGTGGATCCGATCGCGGTTCCCCATGATCTACACGCGCTGTACGGAGCTCGGAATCGACATGACCAAGGAGCCGATCCCGGTTGTTCCCGCCGCGCACTATAGCTGTGGAGGGATCGCGGT
>DATEAO010000250.1:0-7181 GCA_035288345.1 Candidatus Methylomirabilota bacterium
TCAAAAAGGTCCAGATGCAAGGCGGCGAGGGAGCGAGGAGTGAGACGGACTTAGCCGTACGTTGCAACGACGAGCGACGATGCCAACGCCGCAGATGGGCCTTTTTCAACAGCCTGCTGGCGCAGATACCGGCAGCCCCCGGCAAGCGACGCTGAATCCTCTTCAGTTTTTCGGGTTCTTGCCGATCACTGTACTGCTGGCTACCTCAAACAGGGCGAGCCGATGGATACTAACAGCGATAAAGCGAAAAAGATCCTCATTGTTGACGACATCGGCGCCGTGCGAAAGCGCTACGCCTCGATCCTCCGTAGCGAGGGATACGAGGCCACCGTCGCGGTCGACGGGAAGGAAGCGCTTGAGCTGGCCAGTCGACGGTTCTTTGACTTGATCCTCTTGGATCTCCACATGCCCGGCATGAACGGCCTCGACGTGCTCTACGAGCTTCGCACGAACTACTCGAAGATGCGCGAGATGTTTCACGTCACTGACGTCCCGGTGCTCTGCATCTCCGGCTACAGCTCAGAGGAAGCGGTGAACACCGCGCTCCTCCTCGGGGCCGCCGGGGTCCTGAGCAAACCGGTCAATCTGGAGGAGCTCCTCACCAGCGTGAAAAACATCCTGACCGACGGACATGATCCGGCAATGCACCGCCGCCGTGTCGTGGTGGTGATCGACTCGAGCCCTCACATCCGCGGTCTCTTTCGCCACATCTTTGAAGGCATGGGCTGGAGCGTGGTCGAAGGCAGTGACCCGGAGCGGCTCCTGTCCGTGCTCAAGGGGCCAACACCCTCTGTGGTCGTCGTGAGCCTTCCAACAGCCCCGCGGGAGGAAGAGGCGCTCCTGGCCAGGTTGGCGCCAATGGTGGATCGGGTCCCGGTGCTGGTGATCGCGCAGCACGCCGTGCAAGAAGCGCGGATCAAGGATCTCCTCAACGACCGCGCGGTTATTCTCGTGCGTCCACTCGTTCTCGACAAATTAGCCGAAGCCATCGAGCGGGCCCAACGACTGGTGGAACCAGCGGGCCGACCGAACGAGAATGGCCCTGCGAGAGTCTCCTAAGGACGCCGCGAGCCTTTCCATCGACGTCGTTCACCGGATTGCCCCGCGGCTCGTTCCGGGCGCCCGGGTGGCGATCTGGCAGGTCAGTGACGGGCAGTCCTCTTTACTGACCGCTGACGGAGATTTTTCCCCCTACTCCCCCCTGGTCAATTCAGTCCTTGAAACAAACACCGCGATCACCACCATGACCTCGGATCCGCGGAAATGGATCCATGCGGTCCCGCTTACGATTGAGCAGGAGCTGGCGGGAGTCTTGGTGATTGAGGCTCCAATGCCGGAGGACCCGGGCCCACAGGCCCTTGAAGCGTTTGAGCCCCTCGCCGACTACGCTCGGTCGGTCCTCATCTATCTCCGTCTGCTGCACCAGGTCATCGGAGCCAAGCGTGAATGGGAGCGCACCTTCGATGCCTTGGGACAGCCTCTGATGCTCGTGACCCCTGACCTTCTCGTCAAGCGGGCCAACTCAGGCGCTGCAGCGGTGATTGGACGCTCCCCCCGAGAGTTCGTCGGTCAGCGGTGCTATGAGATCTTTCGCGGCCTGCCGGATCCCTGTCCGGGCTGTCCGCTCCCGAGGCTGATGGAGACCAAAGAGCCGGCGTTCCTGGAGCTGGAGCGCGTGCTGGGCGATCGGGTCCAACACGCGTACTTCTACCCGTTACTGAACGAGGCTGGCCACGTGGAAGCCGTGGTCGAGCACGTGTTGGATGTCACTCACCAGCTGCGCACCCGGACCAGCCTGGTCCAGGTGCAGAAGGCGCGCGCGCTCAGCACGATGGTGTCGGGGATCGCCCACAACTTCAACAATTTTTTGGAAGCGATCTTGGGACAGGTCGAGTCGCTGCGAGAGTGCTTGTCGAACGTGGACGCGACGCGCGAGCTGGATGTGCTCCAGCAGGCGGCGCTTGACGCCGCGGAGCTGATCCGTCGCTTGAGGGAGTTCAGCAAGCCGGACCGTTCGCGAGCCCGCTGGGGGCCGGTGGATCTGAACCGGCTCGTGAACGACGTGTTGGAGCTCGTCTCACTCAGGGATCGTCAGCCTCCGGTGACGCTCGCATTGAGTCTGGGCGATCTTCCTCCTGTTCACGGCAGCGCGCTGGAGCTCAAAGAAGTCCTGCTCAACCTGGTTCTCAACGCTCTGGATGCGATGCCAGCGGGCGGAGCGCTCTCGATTGGCACGGCGGCGCAGAGCGTCGCGCCTCAGGCTCCCCCTGAGCCATCCGTGGCGTCGAAAATTCCAAACACGCCGGTGGTTCAAGTCACGGTCAGTGATACGGGGGTGGGAATGCCGGAGGAGGTCCGCCTTCGCGCCTTCGACCCGTTCTTCACGACCAAAGAAGCGCACGGAACCGGTCTCGGCCTTTCTGTCTCGTATGGAGTGATCAAGCGTCACGGCGGTTCGATTGAGTGCGAGAGCCACCCCGGCCGCGGCACGACCTTCCTGGTGACGTTGCCGGTGGTTTCCCCGACAGCGCAAGCTCAGCCCAAACCGTCCCGTCCCCGCGCGCTCGTTGTGGACGACAACGAGAGTGTGTTGCTCAGCCTCGTGGAGCTATTGAGCAGTCTTGGCTGCGACGTAACCTCCGCGGGAACGGGACAAGAAGCGCTGTCGCTCTTCTCCCCTGGCGCGTATGACGTGATCTTCACCGATCACGCGATGCCGGATCTCTCCGGCATGCAGGTGGCCAAAGCCATCCGCGAGCTGGATCGGACGATCCCGATCCTGCTCATTTCGGGATGGGGACAGCACAACCTTAAGGAGCAGCTCAGCGCGTACCAGATCACGTTCCTCGAGAAGCCGTTTTCTCTTAGCCGGATTCAGTGCATCCTCAGCGAATCGGTCGGCCTTCGAGACGTTCGCGAGGCGCACGCTCCGCTCACGCACTAATCCTGATTGCAGCGCGGGCACCCGGGCTTTTCCTCGGAGGGGGGCACATCCCCCTTCCGAACCTCCCCCTGAGTCTGCGCGGGCAGAGCCCGCGCTCGGAACAACGAAGGACGCCGCGCCCGCGCTCCGCGGAGATTAGCGGAGAGCCGGTCGGTTGGTACTGGGTCAAGTTGCGAGCCAGACGAGGCCCGAGGGAGGAGGCAGCCCGAGGCGTACGTGGTGGTACGTTGAGGGCTGGCGACGACCGAGAACGAAGTATGGCGAAGCAAATTGACCCAGTACCCGTCGGTTGGCTTACGTGAGGGCTCGTGCTAGAGTCATCACCGTGGCGAGTTCAACCGTGTCACTCACCGTTCTTCCTGAAGGGCGCGCGATTCAGATTTCTCCAGGCAGCACGCTTCTCAAATCCGCTCAGACAGCAGGGGTTGAGATCACTGCGACCTGCGGCGGGCGTGGCCGGTGCACGTCCTGCCGCGTGAAAGTGCTCCGCGGAACGATTCCTCCCCCGACCATTATGGATACGCTTCAGCTCGGTCACGACTTGGTGCGCGAAGGGTATCGGCTCTCGTGTCAGGTCCGAGTGACTGAGCCGCTGACGGTTCAGGTGGCGCCGCCGCTCGACGAGCAGGCGTTCCAGATCCTCGAGGCCGGCCGAGTTCAGGACCTTGCCCGGGTCGAGATGAACTCAGGTGTGCAGAGACAGGTCATCAAGGTCGCGCTTCCGCGCGAAGAGCATCACCAGACCTCAGACCTCGAGGAGCTCCTGGCAGTGGTCAAGCTGAGCGTTGAGGACGTGCCGCCACAGATCCTGAGGGACCTCCCGGCTGCGCTCAGGTCTGGCGATGGAGAGGCGACTGTGACCAGTTTTGGTCGCCAGCTTTTGGGCGTCGAAAAGGGAGACACGAGCCTCATGAAGTTCGGGCTCGCTGTGGATATCGGCACCACCAGCGTGGTGACAACACTGATCGAGCTCGAGTCAGGCGAGCAGCTCGGCTCGGTCTCCAGCCTGAACCCCCAGGCGACCTATGGCGGTGATCTCATGTCGCGCATCGCGTTCGCCCAGTTCAGCCCGGCCAATCTCAGAAAGCTTCAGACCCGGATCATCGGGCTGCTCAATCAACAAGTGGAGCAGATCGCGCGGGACTCCGGTGTGCTCGCGAAATGGATCTATAAGGTGGTGATGGTTGGAAACACCTGCATGCACCACATCCTGCTCGGCATCGATCCCTCGTATGTGGGGCTGGCCCCGTATGCGCCCGTGATGCGGCACCCCTTGGTGATTCCGGCCCGAGAGATCTTTCTGAAAGTCAATCCTGAGGCGAGGGTCTGCTTCCTTCCTCTGGTGGCGGGCTTTGTTGGAGCTGACGCGGTGGGTGTCGCCCTTGCGACCCGGATCTATGAGAGCCCGGAGATCAGGATTGCGGTTGATATCGGCACCAACGGCGAGATCCTGCTCGGGTCGAAGCGCCATCTCTGGGCCTGCTCAGCTCCGGCTGGCCCCGCATTAGAGGGCGCTCAGATCAGGCACGGGATGCGCGGAGCTCTTGGAGCGATTGACAAGGTTGAGCTTGATGACGATGTCAAGCTCCACACGATCGGTGACGCGCCGGCGCTCGGCATCTGCGGCTCCGGCCTTATTGACGCCATCGCCGGAATGTTGGATGTCGGGGTGATTGATTGGCTCGGCCTGATTCGTGTGGAGGAGCGAGAGAAGCTGGCGCCCAGGCTTCGAGATCGCGTGGTGATGCGTGGCGAGGAGCGACAGTTCATCCTTGCGAGACCCGGCGAGGCGGAAGCGGCTCAGGAGATTGTGCTCACCCAGGAGGACATTCGCCAGGTCCAGCTCTGCAAGGGCGCCATCGCCTCCGGGGTCAGGATGCTCCAGCATCTTGCGAAGATCCCCGATGATCGAGTGACTGAGCTGATGCTGGCGGGCGGCTTCGGCAACTACATCTCGATCCGGAGCGCGCTCAGGATCGGCCTGATCCCTCCCCTGCCCCAAGAGAGGGTCCGCTACGTGGGGAACGCGGCGTCCTTGGGCGCCCAGCTCTGCCTGGTATCGGAGGCCGAGCGCGCCCGCGCGGAGACGATCGCGCGGAGCATCGAGCATGTGTCGCTCGCCGCCCATCCGGATTTCCAAGAGATCTTTGTTGAGTGCATGAACTTTCCGCGTGAAGTGTGAAACGCACGCGGATTTTAGATTGCCGATTTTAGATTTTGGATCGAGAGTAACGCCATGAACGAGCGGCCCAACAATCCCAAATCCAAAATCCAACATTACCGTGTAAAGGAGAACGACGGTGATTGACTATCGAAGCATCGAGCAGCGGATTTGTCAGGTTCTTGGCCTGACTCGGCGGCCTGTCGCGGTCGCGTTCCGCGACAGCGCGCCTGCCGGAGTCGCGCAGTTCTCGGGAAGCGAGCCGTCGGGGTGCAGCTTCTGGCGACTCGCCGGAGAGGGGCGAGCGTTCTACACCGTTCCCAGCGATCATTACAACTGCGTGATTGGAAGCCACACGCACCGCATTCCCTTGCCGCCTGAGCGCGCGAAGGAAGTTGAGCAGACACTCTCGGTCATGACAGGGATCGGCTACATCAGGATGGAAGAGGTGGCCGGAATCCCGCAGCTTCCCAAGACGCCGGGGGTCGTGATCTATGCTCCGCTTGGAGAAACGCCGGTGGACCCTGACGTGGTCCTCTTCGTGGGGACGCCCGGACGGATGATGCTTCTTCAGGAGGCGGCGCTTCGCGCCGGGGTCGCGTCATCCCTTCCGGCCATGGGTCGCCCAACGTGCATGGCGCTTCCGGCCGCCCTGGCCCACGGCGTCATCGCAAGCACCGGCTGCGTCGGCAATCGCGTCTACACTGATCTTGGCGACGATGAGTTGTACGTGACGCTGCCAGGCCATGCGATGGCCAAAGTGGCTGACGAGGCCGCGACAATAGCGTCAGCAAATGCCGAGTTGACCGAGTACCATAAGGGCAGGCGAAGGGAGCTGGCCACGTCGTGAAGCGCATGGGGATTTTGGATTGCCGGTTTTTTTATTTTGGATTGGGAGTAACGCCTTGAATGAGCGACCAAACAATCCAAAATCCCAAATCCAAAATCTAAAATCGCTTGCCGTAATCGCCCCGCTGATCTTCGGCGTCCTTGCAGCGTCCGTCGCAGCATTGGCGCAGACTGTAAAGGTCTTCAAGGTCGCGATCCTGACCGACGCCATGGTGCCGTGGCACTCCACCACCGAGGGGTTCCGGGACGGTCTCAGGGAATTGGGCTACGTGGATGGGAAAAACGTTATCTTCGAGCTGCGCGCGACCCAGGGCGATATGACCCGCGTGACCCGGCTGGCCGCGGAGCTCGTGCAACAGAAGCCGGATCTCCTTTTCTGCGTTTCGGATGCCTGCCGGAGGGAAAACAGACAGATCCCTATGGTGTTCGTGCAACTGAGCGATCCGGTGAAGCTCGGCCTCGTGGAGAGCATTGCTCGACCGGGCGGCAACATCACAGGGGTCGCGAACCTGCGTGCGGAGCTGACCGCCAAGCGCATGGAACTCTTCAAGGAGGTCGTGGCGCCCCTCCGTCGCGTGCTCGTGACCTACGACCCTCGGGAGAAGGATGAACGGGATTCGTTAGCGGTCGCCAGGAGCGCGGCGAGCCGCCTCGGGCTGACGCTGCTCGAGCGCTCGATCACGATGGCCCCGTTGGAGATCGAGCCCGGACTGGCCAGCCTCAAGGAAGGCGGCCGGGACGGCATCCTGATCGTCCAGTCTGGGTCGAACCTCAGCATCGCCGGGCGAAGCCTCGAAGTCGCCACGTCCAACAAGATACCCACCATGTACCCGGCCTCGTTCTGGGCGAAGTTCGGGGCCCTTGCATCTTACGGGCCCGACCAGTATCTTCAGGGGCGACAGGCAGCACGGCTGGCTCATAAGATCCTGGCGGGGACGCCGCCGCGGGAGATCCCCGTGGAGCTCCCCGACCGGATCGAGTTCGTCATCAATCTGAAGACCGCGAAGCGGCTCGGCCTGGACATCCTGCGGCCGATGCTGCTTCGCGCCGATCACGTCATCGACTAGCAGCGGCCTTAGCCGCAGAAGGAGGAGTGTCATGAAGGCACTTCTAGCGTTTCTCATCGTCGTGCTCGTACTGTTTGGAGGCTTCACGGTTACCCGGGCCGAGGACTTGAAGGACAAGGTCAGGGTTGAGATCGAGAGTGTGGGTCTGCATCCGGGGATG
>DATEAO010000251.1:0-3257 GCA_035288345.1 Candidatus Methylomirabilota bacterium
GCCGTTCCATTGCGCTTGGCCATGATGGGCAAGCTCGTATCCTACGCTTTGGAAGACCTCGCGCGGCGCGTTCGCATCGGTGAGCTTCGTCTCCTGCATCAGCAGCACATCAGGCCGCGCCCGCTCAAGCCACCACGTAACCTTCTCGAGCCGAGCCTTTAACGAGTTAACGTTCCAGGTCCCAATCCGCATCGTTCCTTCGAGAAGTTCCGGTGAAACGCAAAACTCACACGCGCAAAACAATAGCCCGTGGAAGAATCATTGGCGCGTCGAATCCTGCTTTCTGGCTTTAAGCGGCGGATAGCCGCGCGACGCGCAACTTCTTTCGGCGTCGTTCTGCCCGCCACAGATCATACTGAACCTGCTGATTCAGCCAGCTTTCCGATGTGGTATCGAAGGCTATCGACAAGCGGACCGCCATCTCGGGACTGATCCCCGCCCGTCCATTCAGGATGGCGGACAGTGTCTTGCGACTTACGCCCAAAGCTCTGGCTGCCTGGGTCACATTCAAACCCAAAGGCTCCAAGCACAGCTTCCTGAGCACTTCACCCGGATGCGGAGGATTGTGCATCAACATCCTGTCACCTCAATGGTAGTCTTCGTAATCTACGTCTACGGCGTTCTTCCCGTCGAAGCCAAAGGTGACGCGCCAATTGCCGCTGACCCTTGCCGACCAAGTCCCCTTACGATTGCCTCGTAACTCATGCAACTCCAGACCGGGGAGATTCATGTCCCGCGGGCTGGTGGAAGCATTAAGGCGGCCCAAAATCAACCGTAAACGTTCAGCATGATTCGGTTGAATGCCTGCCTTGCTTCCCGTGGAGAAAAATCGCTCCAAACCTTTGTGTTTGAAGCCTGTGATCACGGGCTAAGTGTAACCCATATGGTAATACGCTTCCAACATTGCTGCAGTGGCCTTCAGTCCACGACGCCGCGCTCGGCGCAATCCAACAAGAACTCAGACACGCGAAGCAGTGGCCCGCGCGGGGTGATTAAGGGTCAATAGTTAAACCAGACCCCAAGTAGTGCCATCCGGGCCTCGGCGATGCCACGCCGGACGTCAGCCACGATGAGCCCTTCGTGCTGATGCAGGAGACGAAGCTCACCGATTCCAACGCGCCGCACGCGGTCTTCCAAAGCCTAGGATGCGAGCTCGCCCATCATGGCCAGGCGCAATGGAACGGCGTGGCGATCGCGAGTCGCTGCGGCCTCAGTGACGTGGTCACCAACTTCGGCGAGCCGTTGCGCGGCGACGGTGTCGACTTCGTGGCCGCGAAGCTGGGGAACGAGGTCCTGCGGCAGGTTCTCGTCAAGCAGAACGCGCACCGGCTAAAAGCGAGTCCCGCGCCATATTGAGCGCAGCGATCGCCTGCTCTCGCCGTACGGAAGGGAACTGATGGAGGAACTCGTCCAACGTCTCACCGCCCTCAAGATAGTCGAAGAGAGACTGGAGTGGCACCCGGGTGCCGACGAAGACAGGCGTGCCCCAAGGATCTCGGGATCGCTATGGACGATTCGCTCGCGCTCGATCATGGAACGCTCCGTCGCGCATTTTCGAGTATACACTGGAATTAGCTCAGGCGCCTAACACCGGCGCAGTAGCCAATCCACGGCACTTCGCGCAACGCAGGAGAACTCAGACGCTCGAAGCGGTAGACCGCTGGGTGATCAAAAGTCAATAGGCAAGCCAGACCCCAGCGGCCACGGGCCAGACCCCAGCGGCCACCAGCGGCCACGGGCTTCGCCCGCGCAAGCTTTTGGGGGGAGGAATCGGAAGGGGGGCGCTGCCCCCCTCCGAGGAAAGCCAACGCCGCAGATGGGCCTTGTTCAGCAGCCTGTCAGATTATTTTTGCGCTTCGATGTACAGTGACTCCGGCTTATACTCGTTGCCGCGCTCGTCCAGGTCTAACCCATACTCATTCCAATGAGGGATTAAGCTCGTGTCGTGTTTTTGCAGTTGGGGATTCTTGTATCCGAGGCTGACTAATAGCGCGCCCAAGTTGATTCTATCGTACATCCACTGATGAGTTTCACCTCGTCGCCTTGCGTCGCCAAGAAGAGCGTTTTCGATAAATCTTCTCAGAGGCTTCTGGTGACTTGTCCCGTCCGCTTCTCGTCGCACAGATTGCTCGATCATTGCGGCAACATACGCGTCATGTCTGCCCGCTTCATCAGCGTCGTTTTCGCACATCGGGAAGTGCGAGAGATAAGCCCGGCAGGGTTTTTCCAAATCAGGGACGACGATGCGCTGAATCCCTCCTAGCTTGAGCACTCTCTTGACTTCCAACAGGAAGTTCTTTGCAAGGTCTCGGTCAAGGTGCTCCAGCAGATGAGAATGGTACACGACATCGATTGAGTCCGAGTCGAACGGCAGCCTCTTCGCCACATTATGGACCATAATATTGTCAGGCAAGGCATTGAAACGGTTCAGGCGTTCGCCTTTGACCACTAGAGGCGCAATGGCCCGCAGCAGTCGGTGCTCCTTCACCCGCAAGTATAGCGACCAATCGATATTAATCACCTCGGGGCTTGGGCTTACCTTCGTGCCACAGCCAAGATTCAGTATCTTCACGGTGTTCACGTGAGTTTGAGGGTCACCACGGTGGCGCCGGCGCCGCCCTCGCGCAGCTCGCCGTCGCGGAAGGAGTCGACCAGCGGGTGAGAAGAGAGGAGATCGCGCACCGCTTTGCGAAGGGCCCCGCTCCCCTTGCCGTGGATGATCCGCACAGAGGCAAGCCCTGCGAGAAAGACATCGTCCAGGTACTTCTCCAATCGGTCTCTCGCCTCGTCAGTGGTCTGGCCGATAAGGTGCAGCTCGGTCCCGACCGCGGTCTTTTCCGGCAGTCTCACCGAGGTCTGGCGCACCGACGGCGCGCTGCCAGTCACCACACGGAGGGCTTGCGCCGGGATCCGTACGGTCACCGAGCCTGATCTGACGGTCGCGGTGCTGCCCTCAATCGCGATCAGCTCGCCTCGGACACCGAGGTGCTCCGCCGCAACTGTCGCGCCGGTGTGGAGCTGTGCCGGGTCATCCCTTGCCGGCTCAGGCGCAGAGGGCTCGATCCGCGACGCCGACTCACGCAACCGCTTCCGGCTGCCCTCAAGCGACTTTCGCGAGCGCTCAGTGCTCTTCAGCTTTTCCCACTCGGCATTGACGGCCCGACGGATCTCGGTGAGGAGCGCTTCGGCCTCTGCTTTGGCGCGAGCGAGGATCGAGCCGGCTCGGTGCTTTGCTCCGGCTTCGGCCTCCCGAGCCG
>DATEAO010000252.1:0-7720 GCA_035288345.1 Candidatus Methylomirabilota bacterium
CCGAATCTTGAGCTGGCGCGGGCAGAGCCCGCGCTCGAACACCCCCAGCACGCGAGAAAAAAGGTCGGGTGTGGGCGTGACGATAGTCCGGGCGCCCACACCGGAAAAGATCGGGGTTGCGAGCCGGGTAGCCGCGCCTACGGCACGGTTGCGCGCTCGAACACAGACGAACATTAAGCGTGAGACCCATGACGAGGTTTACAGCTCCTGCTAGTGAGTCAGGGATCGACCGAGACGCCGTACGCCCGAGCCTGCGTGAAGAAATCCCGGACGTCAACGGCCGCCCGCTCGGTCGGGACCGAGAACTCGCGAGTGAGGCGACGGGCGATCTCGGCCGAAGGGCAGCCGTTCTGATAGAGGCGAAACGCCATCACGCCCGTGCGATTCAGCAGGTACATCTCTCCCCGATCCGGGTGGAAGATGAGCCCATTCCCGTTGGGTGACAACTGAACCTCAAACCCACACGAATCCCCGTGGCGGCTACCGTGCGGGGCTGGCATTATACTCGCCTCCTCCCTTTGGAGTGTTCACCATTGCCGATTGCGTCTCCCGCAATCCTGCCAGCACCGCCGGGTATTGCGGATAGATCTCTACAGCTCGAAGGTAGAGGTCCCGGGCTTCTTTGAGTTTCTTCTCCTGCTGAAGGCAGAACGCCACTCCAACCAGCGCATCCACGATTTCAGGCTCACGCTTCAGCGTCTCAGAGAAGAGCTTGCTGGCTTCCTTGTAATTTTTCTTGGAGACCGCGACCCAGCCGAGCATGGTCTTGGCATTGGTGAGGATCGGGAAGGATCCACTCTGGCCGAACGTCACCCAACGGGTCTGAGGGGCTGCGAGTTTTCGACTGCCGATCGCTTTCTTCAGTGCCTGTTCCGCCTCTTGAAGCTTCCCCTCCATGTAGAATGTGGCGCCCAGCCCAAAGAGCAGGTCTGGGTCATCAGGCTGAACCTTCAGCAGGCGCTCGAACTCCTGGCGCGCCGCTGCCAACACCTGCCATCTGGCGAACCCCCACGCCAAGTCGCGTTGGAGATCCCGGTATTCCTTGGTCCGATCGATCAGCTCTCTGAACTCCTGATCCGCCACCTGCCCCGGAGTGGCCGCGAGGGCGTACCGAAACGCGGCGATGGCGTCGGCGGAGCGGTTGGTTTTCACATACGCCCACCCAAGGCTGCGGCTCACCTCGGACGAGGCAGGGGCCAACTGGTAGGCTTTGAGGAAGTTCGTAAGCGCCGACATGGCATCCCCGGCTCGAAGCTCCGCCCAGCCAAGCGCGAGCAGGTAGTCGACAGAGAGCGGCGCCAGCGTGGACGCTTTGGTGAGCGGCTCGATCGCGTCCTTGTGTCGCCCCATGTTCACGAGCGTGAGCCCCCGGCCTTCCAGACTGTCCGCGTCCTCGTTCTGCGCGAGGAGCTTGGCGAACCGATCCAGCGCCTCGTTGTGCTGCTGGGTGAAATAAAGACTCCATGCCTGACCCCGCAGGGCTTCGCGCTTGTACTCATCGGGAAGTTTCTGCTGCACGAGGGTCTTGTCAAACGCGCTGACCGCCTCGGTGTATTTGCCTTCGCGGTAGAGCGCCCAGGCCTGATCGAGCTCGGGGACCTGAAGCTTCCTCAGCTCTGCGAGTCCACGAAGCGCCGCCTGATGGCCGGGCGTCGCTTTTAGCGCTTCCTTCAACAGCGGCTCTGCCTGCTCGAGTCGCTTCCGCTTGATCGCCACCCAGCCCAGGCCGGCCTTGGCCTCGGCCAGGGCGTCTTTGCCATCGGCAAGCACGGCCCGCAACCGATCCTCAGCTTTGTCGAGTTGGCCCAGCTCGATGAGGGCCCAGGCGCTCCCGGACTTGGCGAAGGGGATCGTCCCTTTCGGGAGCTCCCCCGGCTGCGCGACGATGACGTCAAAGGCATCGGCCGCCTCCTGATACTTCCTCTGATAGAAGAGCGCCCAGGCCTGGTCATAGGTTTGATAGCGGGTCGCGCGAATCGCGGTCAGGCCTTCCAGCGCCGAGGCGTGCTGAGGGACGAGCGTGAGCGCTTCCGTGAACGAGCGCTCAGCCTCTTCCCACTTCTTTCTCTGGAATGCGACCCATCCCAGGCCCGAGTGCGCCTCGGCGCTCTTCGGGTTTCCATTCAGGATCACGCGAAAGATCTTCTCTGCGCCGCTGGGGTCTTTGAGTCCGAGCCGAGAGAGCCCAAGCCCGATCTTAACGGACTCCTTGGTCATCTCGGGAAGCGAGCCGGGGCTCTGGTCGAGCGCGGTGAAAGCATTGGCCGCCTCCTGATACTTCCTCGCATAGTAGAGTCCCCACGCCTCGTCAAAGCCCTTATATCGGCGCTGGCGGAGAAGAGCATTCCCCTCAAGCGCTGCCGCGTGCTGAGGCGCGAGCGCCAGTGTTTTGGCAAACCCGGCCTCGGCGTCATCGAGTTGTCCGGTTTGGAGGGCGACCCACGCAAGACCGGCTTCAGCCTCGATGGGCCGTGTCGCTTTGAGCTTCATGAAGAGGTCGCGGGCTTCGGGGGTCTTGCCGGTCCTGAGAGAGCTCCACGCGAGGAGCTGTTGGACATCGGGCCAGTTGGGCTTGGCTTTCAGCGCTCGCTCCAGGTGCGGAATGCTCTTCCCGTACTCCTTCTGTGTCGCGTAAACCTCACCTAACCCGCGCTCCCCTTCTCGAGGCTTTTTTGTCCCCGACTGACCGTTGGTGAGCTCGAGGTAGCGCTTGAACGACGCCTCCGCGCTCTTGAACTCCCCAAGGGCCAAGTGAGCATACCCGAGACCGAGGTAGGGCTCGTCCCAATTTGCGGAGACCTTGTTGATGATCTGGAACTGCTCCAGCGCAAGCCGGGGCCATCCTTTTTTGAAATACGACCAGCCGAGTCCTTTACGGGCTGAGTGAAGGTCAGGGTTGTCGATCATCATGACGAATTCCCCGTAGATCTCGCGCTCCTCAACAGTCACCATTCGGCTGTCCGGTGCTTCGCGGAGCACTGTCGAAAAGTGAAAGAGCGCTTCATCCACTCGCTCTTGAGACCAGAGCGACCAGCCAAGCAGAAGCCTGGATTTGAAATCAGAGGGATTTTTCGCAACCAGCGCATCGAGAATCTGCCGCGCCTCGGCGAACTTGTCCTGCTTGAAAAGCTGAAGGGCGTCGTTGAAGCTCTTCGGCTCGGCGCCGGAACTTGTCAACCGTCCTTCAAGACAAATCGCTGCCACGAGAACCAACAAGGCCGCAATCCAACGGATCAAGCGCTGTTCCATGTTTCCCCCCTGAATTTTTGATTCGCGGGGAGGGAACGTGCAAGAAAAACGCCTAGCCGGTTTGGCGAGAAAAATTAACCAGATAAAAGGAGGACTGGCCAGCGAAAGAGATGGAGCGCAAGACAGGGTGACATGGAATTCGGGCCGGGGTGGAGCGAAGAAGAAGGCGCGATCAAATTTTCTAGTACGTTGGGCATCGTGTCACTCTGATTTTCCTCATTGTCAGCGTGACATGAGATCGGGGTTCGGGGTCCGGGGTTCGGGGTCCGGGGATCGCGATTGGAAAAGCTCCCGTTCTCGGACCCCGATTCCCGAATCCCGAACCGCGGCGATCTCTTCGCTCGAGCGCGCATCCAGAGATCTGTGGGCCCAGATACCCGGCCCGCGCCACCTCGACATTGATTTGCGCGGGAGCACGGGCGGGCGATACGCCCGGGTGCCCGTGCTGCAATCAACGGAGGTTCGGAAGGGGGATGTGCCCCCCTCCGAGTTTTAATCGCCCGGAGGGGGCTCCCAGGGAAACCTTCGCTCGTCCGTAGAGCGAGGCGGGGCGAGCGGTTGGCGCTTCGAAAGCAACGCTGTCCCGGTCAGGGCGGAGATCCAGATGGCATCGACGTGAGTGGCGCCTCGACGCTCGAGGAGGACCGGCACGATCCATCCCGCGATCTGAAGTTCGCGTCCCAGGGCCATCGCTCGATCCGGACTGCTGATCAGCTCCTCGGTTTTTCCGCGCATCGCGGCGAAGAGATCCTGAACCTTCAGCGGGTCGACCACGTCGAACCGTTTGGTACGCTCCAAGGTCAACGCGATCATGTACGGGACCCGGCGGGCGTCAGCCGGGCTTCCGGTCAGGTCAAGAAGCGGCGCCACCGCGACTTTCAGACGCCCCTTGGTGATCCGAACACCATCTTCAGGGCGAGGGGTCGGCTTGCCAGCAAGAGAGATGAAGCGCGCCTCACTGTACGACGGGAAGACCTGGACGATTTGGGCCTGACCGAGCTGCTCCTCGAACCGGCCGAGTGGCTGGCTGGTGACCGGGTGACGGAAGACTTCGCCTTTCCGAAAGACCTGAAGGTCCACGCCCGGAGTGATCCCATCCTTCTCTGAGAGATCCACAAAGAGCCTTTCACCATCAACGCTCACCACCAGCCCCTCAACCGGACGCAAGCTCTGAGCGAGCTCTCGTGCGAGAACCTCGAAGGTGGCGCCGATCTGCTCAGTCAGTCCCGCCTCGGCCGGCCCGGCCACCAGCATGAGACCAATGAGCAGCCCTAACCGAATCCGCTGCCCCGCGAACCCCGAACCCCGAGCCCCGAACCCCGAACCCCAGCTAATCATCAGAACACCGCTGAGGGCGTGTGCGTGCCAAAGACTCGCCGCAGGGCATCTGAGATCTCCCCCAATGTGGCCGAGAGCCTGACCGCTTCCAGGATATGGGGGAGGAGATTCTCGTTCCCCCGAGCAGCAGCCTCGACCCGATCAAGCGCCTTGAGCACTCGATCGCGGTCACGCTCGCGGCGGAGGCGGTCGAGTCTTGCGGCAAGCGCCTCCGCGACGGCCGGATCGACCCGGAAGAGCGCGATCGCCGCCTCCTCGTCCGTGACAAACTCGTTCACCCCGACCACGGTCCGCGCCTTCGACTCGACCTCTTGCTGGTACCGATACGCGGACTCCTGGATCTCTTTCTGCATGAACGAGATCGCGTGCACCGAGCCGCCCATGGCATCGATCTTGGCGAGATAGGCCTCCGCCGCCTCTTCGATCTCTTTGGTCAACTGCT
Organism: Candidatus Methylomirabilota bacterium; assembly: GCA_035288345.1. GTDB lineage: Bacteria > Methylomirabilota > Methylomirabilia > Rokubacteriales > DATEAO01 > DATEAO01. The sequence continues at coordinate 5,030 of DATEAO010000252.1, forward strand.
CGACCGCGTACGCTCCACCGACCGGGTCGACGGTGTCGGTGACTCCTGACTCTTCCGCGATGATCTGCTGAGTGCGCAGAGCGATTCGGACCGCGGCATCAGAAGGGAGGGCCAGCGCTTCGTCCATCGAGTTGGTGTGGAGCGACTGACAGCCACCCAGCACCGCTGCCAACGCCTGGAGCGTCACTCGCGCGATGTTGTTCATCGGCTGCTGAGCGGTCAGCATACTGCCCGCCGTCTGCGCGTGAAAGCGCAGCATCAGGGAGCGCGGGTCCTTCGCCCGGAAGCGCTCGCGCATAACGCGCGCCCAGAGGCGCCGGGCCGCTCGATACTTGGCGATCTCCTCCAGAAAGTTGTTGTGGGCGTTGAAGAAGAACGAGAGCTGCGCGGCGAACTCATCGACGCGGAGGCCGGCCCGAATCGCCGCCTCCACATAGGTAATCCCATTCGCCAGGGTAAAGGCCACTTCCTGCACCGCGGTCGCTCCCGCCTCTCGGATGTGGTAGCCGGAGATGGAGATCGTGTTCCAGCGCGGCACGTGGTCCTTGCAGTACGCGAAGAGATCAGTGGTGAGCCGCAATGACGGGCCGGGCGGATAAATATAGGTGCCGCGCGCGATATACTCCTTCAGGACATCGTTCTGGACCGTGCCGGAGAGCTGCTCCGGCGGGACGCCCTGGCGCTCAGCGGTTGCGATGTAGAGGCAGAGGAGGATCGGCGCGGTGGCGTTGATCGTCATGGAGGTGGAGACTTGATCCAGCGGGATCCCGTTGAAGAGCCTTTCCATCTCGTCCAGTGAGGAGATCGAGACTCCGACCTTTCCCACCTCGGCCTTGGCCAGCGGGTGGTCGGCGTCATACCCCATCTGGGTCGGGAGGTCGAACGCTACAGAGAGACCGGTCTGGCCGTGGTCCAGGAGAGAGCGATACCGCTCATTGGTCGCTTCCGCCGATCCGAACCCCGCGTACTGGCGCATGGTCCACGCGCGGCCCCGGTACATCGTGGGATAAATCCCGCGCGTGAAAGGAAACTCGCCGGGAAATCCCAGGTCCCTCAGATAGTCGAGGGTCGCGGGGTCGAGCTCGGCGTAGATCCGCCCGAGTCCGCTCCCCCATGAAGTGGTGAAGAGCGCGTCACGCTCAGGTGATTTGGCAAGCGCAGGCCTGAGCGTCTGCTCTTCCCACGCCTTCCTGGCTTCTCCAATTTTTTTCCGATTGCTGTCCATTTTGCGAACCCCGAACCCCGGTCCCCGATTACACTCTTTTCTGGTCACTCAATAGCGGACCCCGAGCCCCGGACCCCGGACCCCGGTCACAGCGGAATATTCCCGTGCTTCTTCGGCGGGTTTGTGTCTCGCTTGGTGTGGAGGATCGCAAGGGTCTGGCAGAGCTTTCGCCGGGTCTCTCTGGGCTCGATCACCTCATCGATTAACCCGCGCCCGGCTGCGACGAAGGGGTTGGCGAACTTCTCGCGGTACTCGCGGATCTTCTCGTCACGAAGCTTGGCTGGATCCTCGGCCTGCTCGAGCTCCCGCCGGTAGAGGATGTTCACCGCGCCCTCAGGGCCCATCACCGCGATTTCCGCCGTGGGATAGGCGAAGTTCGCGTCGGCCCGAATCTGCTTCGACGCCATCACGCAGTAGGCGCCGCCATAAGCCTTTCGCGTGATCACGGTGAGCTTGGGCACCGTGGCCTCCGCAAACGCGAAGAGGAGCTTGGCGCCGTGCTTGATGATCCCCCCAAACTCCTGCGCGGTGCCGGGGAGAAATCCCGGCACGTCTTCGAACGTCACGATCGGGATGTTGAAGCAGTCGCAGAACCGGACAAAGCGTGCGCCTTTGAGCGAGGCGTTGATGTCCAAGCAGCCCGCGAGATGCGCAGGCTGGTTCGCTACGATGACGACCGGCCGCCCGTTGAGCCGGCCAAACCCCACCACGATATTCGGGGCATAGTCGGCTTGCACCTCAAAGAAGTAATGGTCATCAAGCACTGTGCGAATGATCGTCTTGATGTCGTACGGTTTGTTGGGGTTGTCGGGCACCACAGACTGGAGGGACTCATCCACCCGATCCGGCGGGTCAAGGGTCTGGCGGATCGGCGGATCCTCCAGGTTGTTCTGCGGGAGAAAGGTCAAGATCTCACGAATCAACGCGAGGCACTCTTCCTCGTTCTCAGCCGTGAAGTGCGCCACTCCCGACTTCTCCACATGAGTAGCCGCTCCCCCCAGCTCTTCAAAGGAGACCTCTTCGTGAGTGACCGCCTTGATCACGTCCGGCCCGGTCACAAACATGTAACTCGAATTTTTCACCATGAAGATGAAATCCGTAATCGCTGGCGAGTAGACGGCTCCCCCCGCGCACGGCCCCATGATTGCTGAAAGCTGTGGAATCACGCCGGAGGCGAGGGTGTTTCGCAGAAAAATCTCGGCGTACCCGGCAAGCGAGACCACACCCTCCTGGATGCGCGCGCCGCCGGAATCGTTCAACCCGATCACCGGGACGCCCACCTTCATGGCAAGGTCCATGATCTTGCAGATCTTCTTCGCGTACATCTCGGAAAGCGAGCCACCGAAGACCGTAAAGTCCTGAGCAAAGACGTAGACGGGCCGGCCGTGAATCCGGCCGCTGCCGGTCACCACACCGTCGCCCAGGATCTTCTGCGCTTCCATGCCGAAGTCGGTGCACTGATGGAC
>DATEAO010000253.1:0-12125 GCA_035288345.1 Candidatus Methylomirabilota bacterium
CGAGCATAAGAACGGCAGACCCGTTTACGGTCGAGTGATCAACACGTCGTCTGATTCTGGCCTCCTCGGCAATCCGGGCCAGTCAAACTACGGCGCGGCAAAGGCTGCAATTGCGTCCTTCTCGTGGATTGTGGACCGGGAAATGAGGAAATACGGTGTGAGCGTCAACACGATCGTCCCAGTAGCACGCACCCGTCTCACAGTCGATGCTACGCCGGCAAGCGCCGCACTGATGGAAAACAAGCGTGGGAAGGATGGGTTCGATGTTTTTGCTCCCGCAAACATCGCGCCGATTGTCGTATGGCTGGCGAGTGACGACGCGAAGGATGTGCATGGCCAAATCTTTCGAGTGGGCGGACGGCGTGTATGGATTCTTCAACCGCACCGCTCGGTGGCATCGGTGAAGAGCGATTCGGGCTGGGAGGCTGAGGCACTGGGCGCGGCCCTGCAGGGAGAACTTGCGGGACACCCCATCCAGAGAGAGCGAATCGCAGACATATTCGAAAGCGATATGTGAAGCACCGGCAGGCGCTCAGCACAAACAAGTGAGGAGACTCCCCGCTGAGAGTGTTGGGGTGAGAGGAAGCCTTTGGAACTGATCAAGGACAAGATTATATCTCCCGTCGATGCAGCCAACATGGTGAATTCGGGAGACCTGGTTGTCATACCGGTCGGAAGGGAGCCAGCGGCAATCTGCTATTCGCTTGCCGCGAGAATGAGCGAGCTACGGAACGTGCGGCTCGCGGTAGGTCTTGGCGGAAGGGATTTCGGGTGGTACGACGAGGGCTGGGAGCAGTCGTTCCAAGTCGAGACTCACTACGTCATGCCTCTACTGATGGATGGCATGGCGAAAGCCAGGTTCGATTTCGTCGTCCATGATGTGCTCATGCGCAGTCGCTTCGATCTGGATCGTGAGATCGATGTACTACTCCTCTCCCTCTCTTATCCGGACAAGCATGGATACTGCTCGTTCGGCGGATCGGTCTGGTACAAGAAGCAACAGGTCCAATACTCGAAGTTGGTGATTGCGGAGCTCGTGCCGAACACGATCAGGACCTACGGCGACAATTTCATTCATTGTTCAGAGATTGACTATTTCGTAGAACATGTTCCAGTGGAAAGCGGGCGTTCGCAAGGAATGAGGGGTGGTACTCGAGGAGGTTCCGGGGAGACAGAGCGCAGAATCGCGGATCATGTTGCGGGACTGATAAAGGATGGCGATACTATTCAGATTGGAATCGGCAGTAGCACGGAAGCTCTGACTGATCTGGGGTGTTTCGAGGGAAAGAACGATCTCGGGATACACAGCGAGTTGATACCGGGAGCAGTCATACGGTTAGTGCAAAGTGGTGTCATTACCGGGACTCGAAAGACGTTGAACCGAGGGGTGGCGGTGGCTACCGCCGTCGGAGGAGGACACGAAGAGTACGCGATCGTGGATGGAAATCCCGCATTTAGGCTTTACGGCGCCGACTACGTCAACGATCCTGCGATCATCGCAAGGAACGACAATCTGGTCGCGATCAACACGGCGTTGTCAGTGGACATTTACGGACAAGTCATGGCGGATTCCCTTGGCTTCCGGATGGTCGCGGGAGTCGGAGGACAGCTCAGCTTCGCCGTCGGTGCTAGCATCTCCAAAGGAGGACGTTACATAGTCGCGTTGCCATCGATGACCCCTAAGGGTGAGTCGAGGATCGTCTTTACGCCACCCGTGGGGACGGTCGTGAGCGTACCGCGAAACCTGGCCGGCTATGTTGTCACGGAGTATGGCGTCGCCTGTCTACGAGGAGCTTCGCAGAGAAGGAGGGCCGAAGCTCTCGTAGCGATTGCGCATCCGGACGTTCGCGGCGAGTTGACCCGCAAGATGAAATCTGTGTTCTGGGGCATTCCGTCGAGGCAAGGGGAGGAGAGGCAAAGTAGGCAGGGGGACGTATCCGCGTGATTTTGAGAATGCACTGGTGACTCGCTTGGGCTGCACGTAGTCGAAGACATGAGCGAATTGCGACGGTCCAGGCTGCGGGAATAACATCGACGGCGCCAAACACTATCTATAGCCCGTTGCAAAAGTGCCCTGCCCGAGCCTTGAGCGACGCGCACTGAGCCCGGTCAGAGTTGGCAGATCGGCTCGGCCAACTCCGTTGTTTCCGGTTTTCTTTGGTCGCGGGTTTGACTTTGTGCCTAATCTATAGCATCGATTATGCATGGTTGGTGCGTTGGAGCGGACGGGTTCTCTGTTCTATGTGGCTCTCGGAAGACAGGCCTCTGCTGCACAGCGAGCGGTTTATGGATCAGCCGCCGACCGAGCAACGGCTGGCTGACAAAACCGACCTCATAGCATCGTCTCAAAGCCACGATCGTGAGGCCGTGCAGGGTAGAGGTACCCCCGAAGACGCCTGCGCGAGCGCTGAAGCGCTCGCGTCGTCCCGATCGGCGCTACAGTAAATTCGTATGGGGAGTGTCTCACTTTCATTGACAAGTTCCGCCCTTTTCCGGTATTGCCTCGGCCGCAAGCTCAAGGGATTTTACGTCACCAACGTGTCGCAGGTACCGGCGGCGCTCGGAATCATCGCCGATACGATCGGTAACCTTTATCCTCATTACAAGAAGAGGGGCGTGCCCAACGGCAAGCAACTCGGAGTGGCCCGTTGGCTTCTTGCCAATTACCGCAAGCAGTTTGGCGTCGGGGACGACGCAACCTTTGACGAGCAGGACTTCATCATCCGCAACAGCTACACGGGAGGAAGCGACAACTTGAAGAAGTCTTACGAGAATTGTCAGAGATACCGTGACGAACGCTGCAATGAGATGTGCCGGAAGATGCTGGATTACGATCGCGGCGATGACTTCCTTCAGGTCGGGTGGGTGAACGGCCAGTCGCTACTCCGGGCAGGCCAGCGAGTCATTCGCACGATAGCAGGATTGTGAGTCAGGAGGCGCTCGTGTCGATGACGCTGAGGGAGGAGGTAAGACGGGCGCTGATCGATTACAAGAACGGAAGCCTCAAATACGAGCAACTGCCGGAGCTGTGCGCCACCCGCACTCCCAAGGTCCCGATCGTGGATCCCGAAAGCCCCGAGGTGCTCAAGGAGACGGACCCGACCTACATGGACAGCGCGGCCAGCGCGCCGCTGCTGCTACCCCCGAAGCTCTTTGCCGAGACACTGGAAGCCAAGTATCGCTCGAACTACGGGCGGAGCTATGGGTACTCGGAAAAGATCATCCGCAGGAGCCTTCATCAGACTCGCGCAGAGGCCTTGGCCTATTTCGGCGGCGTGCCCCAGGACCACATCGTGGTGCTCGGGAGCAACACCACGAATCTGACCTTGATCTTCTATCAGCACGTTCTGGCCAGGGATTCAGATCCTCACATCCTCATCTCCCGGCTCAGCCACTCGGCGGCCTCCATGCCGCTGCGGAAGCTCGCGAGAGAAACTTGGGAGTATATTCCTCTGAGCTCGTGCTTCAGCCTCGACCTCGACGGGCTGGAGAAGCGGCTTAAAGAGCTCAGGCGTAATGGCTCGAAAGAGATCACCTTGGTAGGCGAGACCACCTCTAACGTCACGGGCTACGAAACGGAATGGCGGGAGATGATCTCCCTGGCGGAGAGATACGGGTGCAGGGTCCTGCTCGACAATGCCCAGGGAGGGCCGTTTATCGAGATCCGGCTCAAGGATTACTCGGCCGACGTTTTCGTCGTCATCTCCGGTCACAAGATGGGCGCGCGCGATGGAAGCGGCGTGCTGGTGGGACCGTACAGCCTCTTCGAACGAGAGGTGCCCCTGCAACCCACCGCAGGGATGATTCTCCACTATACTGAGGACCGTGAGTATTTTCTGTTGCCGCCGCTGGCGCAGGAGTACGGGACCCCCAACTACATCGCGCAGGCAAGCTTGGCCGAGTCGTTCAAGGTGTTTTCCACCGTGGGGCTTTCCCGGATGAAGGAGGGTCTGCGAAAGCGCACTCTCCAGCTCCTCGGACACCTGGAGGGCACGGACAGAGTCAAGGTGCTGGGCTGTGCCCAGCACAGTCACCCTCGCTACGGCTCGATCTCGTTTGTGGTGCACGGCGAGGACGGCCGCGAGGTCTCGTCGCCCGCGGTGGCTGCCGCGCTTGCCTACTTCCATGGGGTGCAGCTCCGCTCCAACCACCTGTGCGCGCCGGTCTATATCCAGGCGCTCAAGGGTATAGACAATGAGCGCGCCAATCAGATCGCCGAATCCTCCTTTCGGCTTGCGTTGGGCCAGGACGTGGAGGCCAACTTCCAGGAGCTGCAGCGGCTGGACGTGGCGGACATCGACATCTGCTCCCTATGGGTCGTCCGGCCGAGCGTCGGGTTCGGGACCACGGAAGCAGCCGTTGACCGCTTCGGCTCGGCCTTGCGCCAGGTCATTCAGAAGAAGGAGTACACGAGATTGACCCAGGTACCCATGGGCGCCACTGCGCAGGCGCTGCGAGGTGGGTCGAGCTTCACACTCGAGCATGTGCCCAGCGGTCTCCCACCGCATTTGATTTCGCGCCTGGTGGAACCAGAGGTGCCGGAGTTCGAGATTTGATCTGAACTTTCCGAATAAGAACCTATCATAAGGGAACCAGAGAATGCGGTTGATTGTCGGAATGAGCGGCGCGAGCGGGGCCATATACGGCATCCGTCTTCTCGAGACTCTTCGAGATCAGGGAGTGGAGTCACACCTGGTGATTTCCGGCAGTGCGCAAAAAACAATCGAGCTGGAAACCAACTATCACATCACGGACGTGCAAGCTTTGGCGAGCCGGGTTTACGATTACAGTGACCTCGCGGCGTCGATTTCCAGTGGATCGTTTCTGACCGACGGCATGGTGGTGATCCCGTGTGCCATCAAGAGCCTGGCCGGGATTGCGCACTCCTACAACGACAATCTTCTGATTCGGGCAGCCGACGTCTGTCTGAAGGAACGGCGGAGACTGGTCCTCGTGGTTCGAGAGACGCCTCTTCATATCGGACATCTGAAACTGATGCTAGCGGTGGCAGAAATGGGTGGCGTGATCCTGCCACCCGTGCCAGCGTTCTACCACATGCCGAAAACGCTTGCGGATGTGATTGGCCATACCGTAGGGAAAGTTTTGGACCAGTGGGGACTCGAGGCGCGATTGACTCGCCGCTGGAGCGGCGTCGAAGATGATTCGGGCAAGAGAATTCAAAGAGAAAGCGTGAGCCTCGTCAAACATCAACCCCGTCGGTTACGGAACCAGAGAAAATGAGTGAACAACAACTTGACAGTTCATTTGAAAGCATATATTAAATGAAGGCATATATTAAAAGAGATTCAGGAGATGGAAAAAGGGTTATGGACTGCGGCAGGAAGCGCCACGGCGAAGCGCGGAGAGCCGGCGCTTCAGCCGATGGCCGAGACGAGGCCGCGGTCATGCCATGGCGGTGCAAGACGACGAAGGGTTGTGACGAGAACGGAGAACGAGCAGGTACAGTAGGAGCAGAGATATGAGTGCGGATTTCACACGTCGGGAGTTTCTTAAGACGGCGAGCCTCGGAGGGCTGATGCTCTCTCTCGGGCACCTCAGCTTCGTGGGTGACTCCTTCGCCGCTGCGGAGGCCGGGATCGGAGATCACGCCTACCGCAGCTGGGAGGATGTCTACCGGGCGCAGTGGCAATGGGACAAGATCGCAAAAGGCACACACTTCGTGAACTGCTGGTACCAGAGCGCCTGCAACTGGAACGTTTATGTGAAGGACGGGATAGTGTGGCGTGAGGAACAGTCCGCGACCTATCCGCAGACAAACGCTGACGTCCCGGACTTCAACCCGCGCGGCTGCCAGAAGGGGGCCTGCTACAGCCACCGAATGTACGACCCTTCGCGCGTCCGCTACCCGCTGAAGCGCGTCGGCAATCGCGGCGAGGGGAAATGGAAGCGCGTCTCGTGGGACGAGGCCCTGACGGAAATCGCCGACACGATGATCGACACCCTCACCAAGGAGGGGCCGGCTGCGATCCACTGGGATGGAGGTACGCAGGTTTCGTACGGAGGTCCCCACGGCTACGGATTGAGCCGCACAATCCACCTTCTGGATATGCCGTTCTGGGAGATGAACCCCGATATTGGCGACGACCACCAAGGGGCGGCGGTCACCTGCGGGAAGATCACCTTCTGCAGCTCAGCCGACGACATGTTCTACGCGGACATGATCCTCATCTGGGGAGCCAACCCGCAGTACACACAGATCCCGAACATGCATTTTATCTACGAGGCCCGCTACCACGGCACGAAACTCGTTTCGATCTGCCCAGACTATAGCCCGTCCTGCGTCCACGCCGACCTCTGGATTCCGGTGAGGATCGGTAGCGATGCCGCGCTGGCGTTGGCGCTGGCGCAGGTGATCGTCTCGGAGAAGCTCTACAACATGCCGTTTCTCAAGGAGCAGACCGACATGCCGCTCCTCGTACGGAACGACAATCGGCTCTTCCTGCGCGAAGCCGACCTGAAGCAGGGAGGAGCCGAGGATGTCTTTTACGCTTACGATCTGAGATCGAAGAGCGTGCGTGCGGTCCCAAAAGACACGCTGCGGCTGGACGGCTTGGACCCGGCGCTCGAGGGAGAGTACGAGGTCGAGACGCGCGGCGGGAGGGTCAAGGTACGCCCGGCCTTCGAACACCTCAAACGCCGGCTCGAGGAGTACACGCCGGAGAAGGCGACGAAGATCTGCGGCACCCCCGTTGATTTCATCCGCAATCTGGCCCGCGAGATTGCCAAGGCGAAGGCGGTAACCAACGTCAGCACGACCAACTCATCGAAATTCTACCACGGCTTCGAGATAGAGCGGAGCCAGCTCTTGGTGTTCGCCCTGTGTGGTCATTTCGGCAAGAAGGGGAGTTGTTTTCAGGCTTTTCCGTTACTCGTGGCTGACGGCGTCCAGGGATCCACGTATCCCAACCTGCCACTGCCCGAGGGGAAGAAGGCCGTCGAAGAACAGATAGCTCCAATGGTCCAGGCTCTGAAGGCCAAGGGCTACACCGACGAGATGGTGGGCTATGAGTTTGTCCGGCAGCTCTACGAGCAGAAGTCTTTCGTGAGTTCGGTGCTCACCCTCTACTTCCACGGTGGAGTGAAAGAGCTGATGCGGGACCAGCGCAAGTGGGACCCCTACATGAAGCGTGATCTCGATGAGTATATGCAGCTGTCGCTGCAGAAAGGTTGGCAATACGCCGAGACCGAGATTCCCCCGAGGATCCTCTTTGCCGAGGGCGGCAACGTGCTGCGCCGTTTCCGCGGCTACCCGAAGCTGATCGAGACGCTACTCCCCAAGCTCCGCCTTTTAGTGGACATCAACTGGCGGATGAGCAACACGGGCCGCTACGCCGACTTCATCCTCCCCTGCGCGGGTTGGTACGAACGCAACGACATTCGCTGGGTCACCCCGCTCGCCACCTACATCCACGCCGGGACCGCCGCCGTCGATCCGGTTGGGGAGTCGAAGAACGAGTGGAACCTCCATCTACTGCTAGGGAAGAAGATCCAAGAGCGCGCCAAGGCGCGCGGGGTTCCCACCTTTAAGGATCGTGCCGGCAAGGAGCGCCACCTCGACACTTTTTACGACGACCTCTCCTTCGGAGGAAATTACAAGGAGAACGAGGACACCAAGCTCGCCGCAGACCTCGTCAAGACCTCTGGGAATCTCCAGGGCGTCACCTGGGAGCGGCTCTCGCAGGAGGGCTTCGCGCCTTTCAGCGGCGTTGGCACCCACATGGCCATCGGCAACGCCACCGATCTGAAGCCTGGCGAAACGATCACGCCGAACACTTGGCACACGGAGAAGAAAATTCCGTGGCCCACGCTCACGCGGCGGATGCAGTTTTACATCGACCACGAGCTCTACCTCGAGCTTGGCGAGGAATTGCCGGTGCACAAGGAGGATCGGATTGGTGGAAATTATCCGCTGCGCCTGACGGGCGGACACACCCGCCACTCCATCCACACCGCCTGGCGCGACGATGCGCTGATGCTTCGGCTGCAACGGGGCGTCCCCGTGATGTACATGAGCGGCGTGGACGCCAAGGCGCGTGGCATCCAGGATCACGATCTCACGCGCGTCTTCAACGACGTCGGTAGCTTCGAGATCCATGCCAAGATCTCGCCCACCGTCGCTCCGGGGCAGGTCATCATTTATCACGCTTGGGAGCCTTATATGTTCCGGGGTGGTTTTTCGCACCAGACTCTCTTGCCGAGCCCGATCAACCCGATCGAGCTCGCCGGGCAGTATTACCACCTGCGTCCCATGCTCTTCAGCTGCTCTCCCGGCCAGAACGACCGAGGAGTGCGCCTGGAGGTCGAGAAGGCGAAACCGGGTGCTCCGGTTGGGCTGCGGATTTAATTGAAAAGGGAAAGAGAGGACCCATGCTAACCCGCGCGGCGACGTTGTGGAAAGTGAACGAGTCGTTGAAAATCGAGGAAATCGAGGTTGAGGCACCGAAGCTCGGAGAGGTGCTGGTACGGATGGTTGCCTCCGGGATCTGCCACACCGATCCGAGCGTGATCCATGGGTCCCTTCCCAACCCTCTGCCGGTGATCCTCGGCCACGAGGGGGCCGGGATCGTCGAGAAAATTGGTCCGGGCGTCTCGAAGCTGCAGCCTGGGGATCCGGTCGTGGTTGCCGCGGTGCCACACTGCGGGCACTGTCGCTTCTGCCTCGAAGGGAAGCCCTTCAACTGCCGCAACTTCATGGCGCTCGCGCTCGGCGGAGCGATGCCGGACGGCACCAAGCGCTTTCGGCGAGACGGCGAAGAGATCTGCCACTTCTTCTGCCAGTCGTCGTTTTCGGAGCACGCGATCGTTCCGGAACGAATCGCCGTGAAGGTGGCGAAGGACCTCCCTCTCGAGAAGCTCGGCCCCCTCGCGTGCGGAGTACAGACGGGAGCCGGCGCGGTTCTGAACACGGCTGGCGTTCGGCCGGGGGAGAGCGTGGTCGTGATCGGCTGCGGCGCAGTGGGACTGAGCGCCGTGATGGCGGCGAAGCTTGCCCGCGCCTTTCCGATCCTTGCGGTCGACTTGCTCGAGGATCGCCTGAGGCTCGCTCGAGATCTCGGTGCCACCGAGACGCTGCAGGCGGGGAAGGTCGATGTCGTCGCCGAGGTTCAGAGGATCACCGGTGGCGGAGCCGACTATGCTTTCGAGTGCCTGGGCAAGGCGGAAACGATTCGTCAGAGCATAGACTGCGCACGCATGGGAGGCGGAACGGCGGTGATCAGCGGGGCGATGGTGGCGGGAGCCGAGGTCACGCTCGACGGCCTCGGCCTGATCCTCAAGAACGTATGCGGCAACGTCGAGGGGGGCAGCAACCCGGATCTCTTCATCCCGCTTCTGATCGAATTCTGGCGCCGAGGGGAATTCCCGTTCGACCGCCTTTTGAGCCGCACCTACCGACTCGAGGAGATCAACCAGGCGATCGCCGACATGGAGCGCGGTCAAGTCATCAAGCCGCTGATCCTATACTGACTACGGCAGGATTTCGTGTTTCCCCACGAAGATATGAGATATGATGCCTCGGCGGAGCATCCTTTGGTTGCGGCTGTGGGCCCGCGCTGAAGGAGAAAGAGGAAGGCGCTCTGGGGCCGTGGCGGTTCGATATCATTCATCAATGAGCGAGCTGCTTCAGCGCATTTGGCAGAGGTTGACTGGGATCCAGCTTTACCGGTCGGTCTTTCGGCAAGCGGATGGGAGGACACGGTCCGAAACCGCGCGTTGGAGGTGACGAGCAACGCGTTTTTGCACCTGCACCCGGTGAGCATCCCGCGCAGTGCCGGCGCCTATGTCTACGGCAAGACTCGTCAGGAGCGCTATGTCGATGACCAGGGGGCAGGCCCGAAAGCGGGTGCGCCGACTGCCGTCGTCCGAATGGGCGGTAGTGTTGCGCGACCATCACGAAGGATTTATCGACTGGCAAACGTCTGAAGGCAACCAGCAGCGCCCTGCCAGCAACACCCGCCCACGACCGCATGATATCCCGGAGGAGGAGCAGTGAGAGAAGGAGCGGCGCTGCTGCAAGGGCTGGCGACCTGTGGACACTGTGGGCCAAAGCTCGACGTCTTTTACAGTGGCCGAACCTCATCCGACCCGAGAATCGATTGGTGGCTCGCGGTCTGGAGGCCGAGTGGGAGAAACACCTCCAAGAGATCAACGCCGCTCAGGCCGAGCTCGCCCGCCGTGAGAAGAAGCGCCCCCTCGTCCGCTCACCACCGCGGAACGGGGTGGATGCCGCACTCGCTGGCAGCTACCCCGTTCCGTCCCTCACCCACGAAATCTGCTGAAGAGGCTATTTAATAAATCCATATTTACTCCAGTTAGCAAGCACTTTGGCTTTAATTTCTTCGGGATAAATGTCATCGAAGGATGACCGGGGTGGAATATGCTCCCGGGGCCAGTCGATCGGCCAGGTGCAGTCAAAGAGACACCAGTGCCCTTGTTTGTATAATCTTTCGTGGGGATCTAGATAGGGCAGATAAGCATGACCAGGCACATTAGGTGTTACCGTTATTCCCTTAACCGGATGACATTTGGTGACCACGGCATGCATAACCTGATTCAGATTCGTAGGATCCACATCGTCATTGCAAACAATTACCCAAGGAGTGACTATTCCCCCTATTGTGGACCAGATGGTGCTGGCGATCCGTTTAGCAATTCCGTAATACGGCGTTTCGGTAGAAACCACCACCAGGTTGGCTGAGCACTGGGGTATAACATAGGCGACATCACGGATAGGAAACCCTTTCTGCTTCAGCTCCCGGGTGTAATCGGCGGAAAATCCTACTGCTGCAACTATATCCCAATCATGAACCGGAGTACCCATATTACTCATTGTAAAAATCGGATCCTTTCTATGGGTAACGGCCTGGACATGGTATACCGGCGCAGGGACTCTCCCGCCTGCCGAATATCCGGTGCCCTCCCCAAAGGGCCCTTCTTCTTTCCGTTCATTCGGCATCACTATTCCCTCAATAATAATCTCGGCATGGGCAGGTACATACAAATCCACGGTCTCGCACTTCACCAACTCCACCGGTTCCTTGCGGAGCGCCCCGGCAATATCAACCTCATTTACCCCAAACCCAACCGGACTAGCGGAAACCAGGGCGCTCACCGGATCCGGACCGATAACCGTGGCAAATTCCATCGGCTTGTTCCGAGCCTGATATTTTTGATAATAGATTGACGGGCCATGCTGGCCGGGAATGAGGGGGCCACCCAATGTTGTTTCATCATGAACCATCTGCCGGTACATACCCCAGTTCACCCAGCCACTATCCGGATCTTTGTTAACCACAAAACTCCAGGTGCCCAGGTATCTTCCTCCATCTCCCTGGTGAACGAAAGGGACTGGTAAATCCAACATGTTCACCCCACTGCCAACGTGTTTAACCTCCTTACACGGCCCGTCTGAAACCAGAACCGGCTTGACCGGCTCTTCTCTTCGTCTCATAAATTCCTTGATGATATCAGCCGGACGAGTATCCGCATCCATCTCGAAAGCCAACGCCACCCGGGACGACTTGGCCAGAGGATTGCCAAGAATCCTTTTGCCGGGATAATCTTTGATCCGGGTAAATAGAGGGGCGGGTCCGGAAAGCTCGCAGCACCGCCGGGTAATGGCCCCGATCTCCAGATTCCAGTCCACTTCCTGATCTATGGTTTGCAGTTCCTGATTAGCCTCTAAAACCTCTATGAATTCTCTGATGTCTTTTAAAGGCATAGTCTCTTTCTCCTCATAATTGGCTGGCATTCAAACCTACATCATGAATCGTGTCAGATGTCATGAATGGTTCAGGACGTGTCAATATCTCTGCGGTACTCAGGGGAAAATGTCGGGAAACGGCCCATCGACTCACCTCTCTGTTCTGGTAGCTGGATGAAGTACCGGAACCACTCGATCTATTCCAGGCTCTTTGGCTGCGATTTCCGGCAGTTTCGTCCATGCGCCTCCGGGATTATTCGGCCCGAGGTGGACGCTCGTCGTGTGATTCGCAATGGCAGCGTCCCTGCCTTTCCTATTGGGACCTGGCGTTCTCCGAGGAGTAAGCCTTCAGCCTTCGAAGAGTCACGTAAGCAGGAACCCCCCGTCGATCACGACTGTTTCG
>DATEAO010000254.1:0-10125 GCA_035288345.1 Candidatus Methylomirabilota bacterium
CAGGATTTCGTCAGCAGTCAGCGTGACGTCAGGGAACGCCAGGGGAGCAAGGGGCAGGCCACGCCGAACCGTGCGGGCATCTCGGTATCCGTCCTGGGCTGGGTCCCGGTAGACTTCAATCGCCTCGCCTGGAAGATTCACGAGCCACGTCTCCAGGATTCCTGCGCGAGCATAGAGAGGGATCTTCCGCATCCGGTCATCCTCAACGGTTGTGTCCCCTACCTCGATGATCAGGAGAATGTGTTCTGGTCTCGGGTGCGCATCTGCGTAACGAGTCCGTGGCGGCTGCACCAGGGTCACATCTGGCTGAGGTTCCGAATGGGGACCCAGGCGGATAGGGCTCTGGCTCCAGACCACCGCCCTCCCCGCCAAGGACCGGACGAGATGTTCGGTCAATCCGGCGACACACACGGCGTGGCGAGGGCCGATTGGAGTCATTTCGGTGATCTCTCCCTCGATGAGCTCCACGCGGTCGTCCTCTTTGAGGATCCCCGTCCGGACCATCTGGTGGTACTCCTCGACTGAAAACCGACGCGCCCGCACCCCGATAGCCATATCGAGCCTTCCCGCCTCCTGACCGTGTAACGGAATCGATGATAACACGCGAGATGATAACACGCGAAGGGCACGGGGCCAAGGCCCCGTGCCCTTCGAGCTACATCAGGATACTCGACTGAGTGTTAGAAGCTGTAGAGCAGCTTGTAGCCGAACTGCCAGGCGTTCTTTGGCTCGCAGGCGGCCACGACCCCGCCGCCGGCCGGGCAGCCGTGGGCAAAGCCATCGCCAGTAAAGAGGTAGCCGAAGATCGCGTCAACGTTAAGACCGGGATAGATCTGATAGAGCCCCCCGACATTCACCTCTGTCCCAAGGTAGCGCTCTTCTCCTGTCCCGTCGCACGCTGCGAATACCAGAGGGCCGCAGGAGACGTCGACCTTCTCAGCAGCCCACCTCCCGCCAACGACGAGGCGCCCGATCAGAGCCGGGGTTACGGAATAGTCTGCCCTCCCGGCGATAAACATCGCACCCCAGGGGCCGTAGCTCGGCTGCCACATCATATTGGTTCCAACAGGCGCGTAAAGATACCCGTTGCCCCCAACGTTGTCGCCCAGGTCACTCAGGTGGATGAGCGAAGACCAGCCCAGGTTTTGAGTAGGGTCAACGAAGATGTTGTTGAAGTACTTGACAGTCTTCCCGCCTCCTGAGTAGCCGCCCCCATTAGCCGCACTGGGAGCTGCGCTGGCGGCCACGTCGGCGGCCTTGTTCCCAGGAACATACTGAAAGATTCCCTGCAGCCTGAGAGGGCCGAACTGGGCGCTACCCCGGAGATCAGCCAGGAAACTTCGAATGTCGCTGTCGCTGCAAGTGATACCGGCGATACAGGCCGCGCCGCCGTTCCCTGCTGCGCCAGCCGCCACAGTCGTCGTCCAATCTCGCTTGCCTGCCAGGTAGATAAACGTGGGGTCGATGGAGAAGTTGCCGATCTTCACGCTTGCGTCAACGCCAAAGTACCACCGCTGTTCAGCGTTAGGAACCGCGCCCACCATCGTCCGAGTCGCCGCTTGAGTCGACCCCGAAATCTTCTCATAGGCAACCAACGGGAGGATCGTCACCCCTTTCATCGGGGTAATCCTCATACTGCCCAGCATCGCGTAGTCGTCTCCCCGAGGGAACCCCCCACCCGCGGCGCCAAGCGGCGCCGAGGTCCCCCCGCCCAAGTGCTCCTCGATCTGTACGAACAGGAAGTACCCGGAGAGCATATCGTTGAACGTAACGTTGACGTCAGCACCGGGAACGTCACCGAACAGAAGATTCCCAAGCTTGAGCGTGGTAAAGACAGGGAAGAGTCCCGCCTTAACCCTTGCCGGCGCCATGGGGACTTTGAAGTCGATGTACGCGTGCTTGAGCTCCTGGATTCCCATGACGTCGGTTCCAAGGCTCGAACCGCCTGATATGCCAGCTCGACCAGGCGAGCAAGTACCCGCCGCAGCCGCAGCGGGGTTCCCACCCAAGTTACTCACACCGCAATCCCTGATCTGACCGAGGTTGACGTCGTACTCGAACGCGAAGACGCCCTTCAAATTGGGGCTCATCTCGCCGGTGACGGTTAACACTCCTCGCATGCTGTTCTGCCAGTAGTGATCGTTGGTCTCGATCGCGTAGTCACCGTCAAAGGTGCCGGCGTTGTCCGCGACGTTTCCTTTGACTTGGATGACCCCGTTGATGGTTACTTTGGGCTGGGCCTCTGCGGGCGGGGCAAGGAGCCCGATAAACCCGAGCAGGGCCAGACTCAAGACGAGGCTGACACCTAACCGTCTTATCATCACCATCCTCCTCACGCTTGGCTGAAAGTTTTTGGTTCGCACTCTCATTGATCCCTAACGAAGCACCGTTCACTCGCTCACTCTGATTTCTCTCTATTGATCACCATTGATCACCACGCGTGCCAGGGCGGCGACGATCACCTCCTCCCGCAAGGGATTCTCCCAGACAGGGAATACGAAGACAGGCAGCGTTATTCTCGCGTACTCTTTTACTGCATTTTTTCTCCCCAAGTCAAGCGAATTTTACCTGTTTTCTCGCTCACGGGCCGAGCCGCTTGAGGTGTTCACGGGCTGCTCGGCCGATCGGGCCCTCCGGATCCAGGGCTTCGGCGCGCTTGAAGGTCTCCCGGGCCTCGGGAAGGCGCCGAGCCTTTTCATAGACCAACCCCAAATGGTAGTGGCTTGAGGCAAGCTGTGGCTCAAGCTGTAGCGACTGAGTGAACGCCTCTTCCGCGTCTCTGTCCCGACCCTGGTTAAGATAGGCCCACCCGAGGTTGTGGTAGCTCGATGCCCGGTTCCGATACGCCGGAATGGCCAGGGCCCTCTGATACGCCTGGGCGGCCTCACTCCATCGGCCGGATTCGGCGAGGGCGACGCCCAGGTGATGATAGGCGTCCGCGTAATTGGGGTCTATTCTGATCGCCTGCTCGAACAACGCCTTCGCATCCCCAAATCGGCGCAGCTCGAGGTTAACGAGGCCGAGCGAGTTCAGATACAGGGGCTGGTCCGGGTCAAGGCGAATCGCCTCCTCGAGCGCAGGCTGGGCCGACCCAAGCTTGCCCTCCCTGAGGTGCCCCATCCCAATCTCGAACGATGAGCGGGCCTGGAGCTTCTGAACCTGAACGTCCTGTCTCGTCGTCGCGCATGCCCCGAGCGCGAAGAGGAATCCAGTGAGCCCGACAAGGGAAAAACGCGCGAGAAATTCCGGGGCTCGATTTGACAAAGACGGTCGTAACATGTTAAAAATTTTAGCAATCCACATAGCGTTCAATGCCGGGCGGAGGCGAGGAGCCTCCGTTTGATTGTTGGAGGTGCAGGAAGTGCCGACGTACGAGTACGAATGTGAGAGCTGCCATCGGATCTACGATGTCCTCCAAAGGATCACCGAATCCCCGATCACCAGCTGCAAGTTCTGCTCCGGCCCGGTCCACAGGCTTCTCTCCGCGGCTCCCTTTATCTTGAAAGGGAACGGCTGGCACGTCACCGACTACCCCTCAGAGGCACGCAAGAAAGGAATGGAGAAGGAAAAGCCGCCATCTTCGACGCCGTCCCCTTCGTCCTCAGAATCCACCTCGTCATCCTCGTCCAGTTCTCCCTCGTCCGGCTCTTCATCGCAAAGCTCAAGCAGCAGCTAAGTTCGGGGTCCGGGGCTCGGGATTAGAATCTCCGAAAACGAGTCCAACATCACGAACCCCGAACCCCGAACCCCGAACCCCGAACGCGGACTCGAGTGCCTTTGCCGGCCTTGAAGTGGGCGGCCGCGCTCCCCTCGGAGACAAAGATCTCCAGCCGCTCGATCGACCCTACAATAGCACCAGGTTGACCCGAGGGCCGATCTTGAAAATATGAGGCGATTCCTTCCACTGCGACGCCTGCCACCTCGACCACAAGATTCTCGCCCAGCCCGGTCAAAAGCTCCCGTTGAATATTGGTAATCAAATTTCCGAAATGATCGACATGGATCACCTCGCCCACCACGCTGTCCCCCTTGCGAGCTGCCGCTGGCCAGGCGAGGCGCACGGGATCAGTCACGGCAGGGCCGAATTGGTGAATCGGAACGCCGAGGGAAAGGTGGGCGGCCGCCGGCGCAAAGAGATCGCGCCCCTGGAAACTGCTGCTCACCACGAGGAGCCGGTAGGCTGGGTTTTCGAGCTTCACTGCCTCCCAGTCAGCGCCGTTGAACAGAAACGTGAGCAGTCCATTGTCCGGGGCCACGAAATAGTGGCGCCGAGCTGACACAACCAACCCGCGCCGCGCGCTCCCGACTCCAGGGTCCACGACAGCCAGGTGCACGCTGCTGGGGGGGAAGTACGGGATGGCCGCCTCAAGCGCGAGGCCGGCCTCGAGAACGTCGTGCTTCGGGATGCTATGGGTGAGGTCCACAAGCTGGGCCTGCCGGTTGATTGAAAGGATCACGCCCTTCACGATCCCCACGAACGGATCGGTGTCACCGAAGTCAGAGGTGAGAGTAACGATCACGGGGTTCGGGGATCGGGGCCCGCGTTCACGGGGTCCGGGGTTCGGGGTCACGGGGTTCGGGATGACGGCCGGGCCTTTGCAGGCTCCTGATCAGCCCGCCGAGCAGTTGACCTGCACGCTCGTACTCGGCCGAAATCCCCGCATAATCTGTTTCATTCACATATCCGAGATCGCGTGAAAGAAGGAGGTGGTAGTGAGTCTCCGCAAGAGACCCACGAGCGATGTAGAGCTGATGAACAAATTCCTTTGTTGAATGCCGATTGCGTCCCTCAATGATATTCGCTGGGATTGAGGCCGCAGCCCTTCGAAGTTGAGCCACCAAACCGAAGCGCTCCTCCGCAGGATATTTCTCGGTTAGTCGATACACTTGAAGTACGAGCTGATGAAGGGTCCTGACAACCTCGAGGCCGAGAGGTCCTCCGCGGGGATCTGAGAGTTCCTCGAACATCTTCTTCCTCCCGAACCCCGAACCCCGTGACCCCGAACCCCGCTACCGATCCCGATCCACGACGTACTCGGAGATGAGGGCGAGGGTTTCCTTCTCATCGGAGTCCGGGAAGCTTGTCAGATGCGTCTTGGCTGCCTTCGCATAGGCGAGGGCCTGCTCGAGCGCGTAGCTGATGCCGTCGTACTGCATGACGAGACGCCGGACCTTGCCGATCTCCCCAGCGAGCGGCTGACGGCGGTGGAGGACCTCGAGGATCCATTCGCGATCGGTTGGGGTGGCCCGGTCCAGGGCGGCGATGAGCGGTAACGTCCGCTTCCCCTCGCGAAGATCGGTCCCGATGGCCTTGCCCAAGACCGCCTCGTCCGCGATGAAGTCGAGCGAGTCATCAACAATTTGAAACGCGATCCCAATGTTGAGACCATAGGCGCCTAGGGCGTCCACCTGCGCGGGGTTTGCTCCTCCTAACAACGCCCCAATCCGACAGCAGGCCGAGATGAACGTCGCAGTCTTCAGCGTGATGATTCTCAAATAGTCAGCTTCGGTGAGGTCCCCTTCGCGCTTTTTCTCGAGCTGAAAGACCTCGGCCTCGGTCATCGAGATCGTGGCATGCGCCAGCGTTTCCATAATGGGCTGGTCGTTATCCTGAACGAGGAGCGCGAATGACTTGGAGTAGAAATGATCGCCAACCAGGATCGACGTGTCCTCACCGTATTTGGCGTTGGCTGAGGCGTGACCTCGCCTGAGCGTCGCGCCATCGACGACATCGTCGTGCATCAGCGTGGCGGTGTGGAGCAGCTCGACGACGCAGCCGAGGTGGAGCGCGCGCGGGCCGCGGTATCCGGCGAGGCGGGCTGACAGAAGAACCAGAATGGGGCGGATCCGTTTGCCGCCGGCGCCGGCGATGTAGTGTCCCACCTCTCTGATCAGAGAAACGGAGGAGCCCAATTCCCGCTCGATGGCCGCCTCGCACGCCTCGAGATCGGCGCCGACGAGCCGAGTGACATGGTCCTTGAGGAGGTGTTCGAGTGACATATGCTCAGTGCGCTAGCAGGCTGCTGAAAAAGGCCCATCTGCGGCGTTGGCTTCGTCGCTCGTCGTTGCAACGTACATCTAAGTACGCCTCACTCCTCGCTTCCTCGCCGCCTTGCATCTGGACCTTGCATCTGGACCTTTTTGAGCAGCCTGACGTTAGCAAGGGCTTTTCAGCAGTGCGCTTGGCACACGCGCCAGCCGAAGCCGAGGTTAGCTCAGGGGGGAAAGTGATGTCAAGGCGGGAAGAGCGGTCAGCCATCAGCGATCAGCAGTCAGGTTCGCGATACATGATGGCTGCGGTTCGCAGACTGACTGCTGAGGGCTGAACGCTGAGAGCTTTAAAAGCGCGGAATCACACGGTCCTTCAATTTGACCTGAGCGCCCGGCGCAAGATCTTGGATCTCCGCTACTGAGAATCGCTCCCGCAGCTCCACGATCTTGGCCGATCCAAGGTCCTCGTCGAGCTCCCCCAGATATTCTCCGGTGACCGGGTGTACCACGGGGATCTTGTCGCGACGGATGCTCACGATCGTTCCCGGCTTCAGACCATCCTGGGCGGTGAGGTCGATCACCAATCGCTTCTGGTCAACGTAGATGACGTAGCCGCGCGGTGTCACACCGCTCGATTCTTCAGGGATCGGGCTTGCCACAACATGGTTGAATGGGGTCTGCTGGATGGCCCGTGAAGGAGCCGGGGCGCCGTCTCGCCCTTTTGTAGTCTTGAGATACTGGCCGCCCTGAAGCGGGCTGATCTTCCCTCCTCCTGGGGGCGACCCGTACTTCGCCACGATCTCCGGCGCCGCAATGACCGACTTGTTCCCAAAGATCAGCGTGTTGACCGTCAGTGGGATGTTGTCTTCCTCGACCCAGGTATACTCAGGCTCGCTGGCCAAAGAGCCGTAGCGCGGGTTCTTGATCAACACCCAGCGCTTTTCGGCGGACTTCTGGAGTGAGGGCGCGTCAGGAGGGAGGCGGTCGCCGAACACAAACTGCTTCGCCGAGGTCGCGATCTGGCCGGCCGTGCTGCAGCCGGAAAGAAAGAGCGCGCCGACTACAGCGACAATGATCAGACGGTTCATATTACGCCCCCACCGCGTCTCCACTCAGACCTCCCCGAGGATTAGCATGCTAGTTCTCCCAACGTCAGCACGTTTCTGTCGGCCTTTGACACCCGCTTGTGCCGTGGGGAGAAGCGAGCGTCTTACCCGGGGGCCGGGCGTCAGGGGTCCGGGGCTTGCTAGATCAGCCTTTGCCAACCCCTGACCCCTAGCCCCTGTCCCCAGAACACTGAACGCAGGGATGCGAAGCTTATCGCCACGGCCCTAGAAGAAGAACCACACACCGGTATGGAAAACGTTCACGTCCCCGGTCTGACCATTGAAGGTCTTCACCCAGAACCGCTGATACTCAAAGCCGACCCGCCAGCGCTCCCAGAAGTTGTGCATCACGTTCGCGTGAATCGACCGGTGTTTCTTGAACACGGCATCGATGAAGTCGAAATCTCGTTCGCTGAAGGCTTGGTTAAACCCGAAGACGGTGTTGAAACTCGTGTTCGGGGTGAACTTATAACCAAACCCCGCATACCCTCCCCAAGTTCTGATGGCCGTGATGTCGAGTCTCGAATCCAGAGTCACAATCCTCGCGGCGACATCGACGAAGTCACCGTTTGCTTCGCGGTTCAGGCCGCTCAAGTACTGGAGGTGGAGGAACGGCTCAATGGGACCAAAGTTGTACGAGCCACTGTACTGGACTCCCCAAACAGTCTCAGAGGCGGTCGCGGTCCTCCCGGCAGTCGGAAAATTGTCCTGCGCGAACCTGGCCCGGCTTACGGCGAAAGCGACTTCTCCCTTGTATCCCATCTCCTGAAGCCACTGGCCTTTGAGGGCAAACAGCGGCACATCCTGGCCGTGGCCTTGAGCTTCATTGAAGGCGTTAGTCAAATTGGAACTAGAGGAGAACGACTGCTGCTGAACAGAGGCGCCGAACGTGATCGTGTTGTTCGAATCGAGGGGGATATTCATCCCGATGCGAAGCTGGGGTTGGCGCGCATAGAGCTGGCCGGCAGGGCCGTTGAAGTCAACCGTGGTGGGCACCGCGATGTCGCTGTTCTGGAAGTACGACCAGGTCTGACCGATCAAGAGGTACCCCGTGTTCATCCCCATAGGGACATCCGCCTGGGCAAAGGCGTGGAAGAGGCGGGGACCACGGGAGCCGAAAGTAAGGACGTTTCCCTCGGCGTCTTCGCCGTAGAAGTCCACCTCAATCAACCCCTTCATGGCAACATTGCTAATCTTGTCAGCGGCTGTGATGGTAAAGCGCGACTCGCGAGCGTCGAACTTGGTCTCGCCATTGTCTCGGCGGTCCCTGATCACGTTCTCTGTCGTACTGGCCTTGGTTGTATCGACGTCCAGCGGGACGGCCGCGGGCCCTGTATTGAGGTCGAATCTCCTGGTGTTGTATTGAAGATCGAGCTTGATGGAGCCGTTGATGCCGACCTTCAGCTCGGCAGCAGCCACGGCCGGCCAGAGAAGAACCGCTCCCGCCACAAGCAGCACCGCAACGCTGAAACACCGCGTCCGCATCACCGTCAACTCCTTTTTCTGCACCACGCTGTGCGGCTCCAGGTTTATGAGAAACAACATCCGCCGTCTTGGGTTGTGCGAGATTCTGAAGCTCTGCGGACGGCTCCCGTGATCCCGCCTATCCCAGTAGGCGCCAGACCAAAAGAGCCAGCTAAAGGCCAAGCCGGTTATAGCAGAGGGGGTTCAGCCAAGTCAAGCAAAAGGTTGGATATCGGGTCCGGGGTTCGGGGCTCGGCACCCGCAGGTTTGGGGCAACCCATGTCTGGTTTTGCCTTGCAAACCTATGGGTGCGAAATCTGCGGGGGGGCGAGGATCCCGGACGTTAGCGTGGGGAGGGTTTGGTCTACGCGATACTCACGAAGCGGGAAGCGTTTCGACCGCTTGCGAAGGGGCTGGCCGGCCAGCGCGAACCTCTCAGCGGTTAGGCTGGGGCCATGAAACCACCGAGAAGCCTGAGGGCGCGGCCGGCTCCCGCGCGACCGCCTGAGCCCGAAGTGGTATGCGCAAGTAACGGACCTTCAAGTCCGCCGAATGACCGCTACTATTGTCAGGGAAGGTCACATCCCTAGAAGATTGAGCACCTCCTTCGGTGGGGAGGCGACCCTGAAACCCATAGGCAATGTCCCTGGAGTCGCGCTATACTCTTTACGAGGTGACCGGAACGTGGGAGTCCAACTGAAGACCAAACTTGATTACGATGACTACCGTCTCATCCCGGCCGACGGTAAGCGCTACGAGCTGATCGATGGACGGCTGCACGTGACCCCAGCGCCCAGCCCGCTCCACCAGCGCGTTTCGAAACGGCTGCAACGCCTTTTGGAGGCGCATTTCGAAGCGTCAGGCCGGGGAGAGGTGTTCGACGCTCCGATTGACGTCATCCTCACCCGCAACGATGTACTCCAGCCAGATCTCGTCGTAGTGACTAATCCGGACCTCGTCACCGCACGCGCCATTGAAGGAGCGCCACTTCTCGTGGTAGAGATCCTTTCGCCTTCCACAGCGGAC
The DNA here is from genome assembly GCA_035288345.1 of Candidatus Methylomirabilota bacterium. GTDB lineage: Bacteria > Methylomirabilota > Methylomirabilia > Rokubacteriales > DATEAO01 > DATEAO01. Next base: position 9,588 of record DATEAO010000254.1, read on the forward strand.
TATGATCGCGTCATCAAAGCTGAGCGCTATGCGGCGCTTGGCATCACCCATTACTGGGTCGTCAGCCCGGAAACCCGCACAATCGAGTGCTTTCGACGCCACGAGAACACGTATCAACTCGTAGCAGACTTCGGTGCCAGCGACACCCTAACTCATCCTGACTTCCCCGAGCTTCACCTCAGTTTATCGGCGCTCTGGCGCTAAGGTCACCAATTCCCCTCACGCTGTCGTGCAGCGCGTGATTGTCGCGCGGGCAGTGCTCTGCACAATCTGTTTTGGGTGGGTAGTCACGAAGAGTACGAACGCCAATTCTGACAATCCACGTGGGATCGCCGGCACCGTGGGGTCATAGCCACGGCCTAACCGTCGAGGGGTTCGAGAAGCCTGAGGGCGCCTGCCTGCGCAGGCAGGCGCCCGGCTCCCACGCGAGAGCGTCCGCGACTCGCTGAATTGAAGATAGTCAAGATGTGCAGGCCCGACCGCGAACCGCAAAACGCGCGAGAGGGGAAATCACAAGAGTAAAGGTTTGACCCCGAGC